>JAILNN010000016.1 GCA_024691565.1 Lachnospiraceae bacterium
GCTAACTGCAATGAACACCTTCAATCATAAAAAAGAAGGTTTTCAAAATGGAATCGACGACTACATGACAAAACCAGTCGACTACGAAGAGTTAAAGTGGCGCATCTCCGCCCTTTTGCGCCGTTCAAAGATTTCAAACGAAAAAAAAATTGAAATTGGCGACTTCAGTCTAGCAATGGACTCCCTCTTCTTAGAAATAGGCGATAATAAAATAGACCTAACAAACATAGAATCAAAGCTCCTCTACAAGCTACTCTCTTATCCAGACACTGTCTTCACAAAACAACAGCTAATGGACGACATCTGGGGCTACGATACAAAAAGCGACTACAACACAATAAAAACCTACATAAACCGTTTGAGAAACAAAACCAAAGTCACCGACGCCTTCAAAATCGTCTCCGTCCGCGGCCTAGGCTACAAAGCGGTAATTGGGGAGTAGATTTCATAAGGATTTCACCTAAATTTTTCCTTGTTGATTAGATAAAAACTCAATTTTAAACTTTTTATCTAACCATTTTAAGAAATCTCCCCAGATTTCATAAGGATTTCACTTGATTTTTTCCTTGTTGATTAGATAAAAACTCAATTTTAAACTTTTTATCTAACCATCACATGAAATCCCTTTAGAATTCCCAAGGATTTCACCTAAATTTTTCCTTGTTGATTAGATAAAAACTCAGTTTTAAACTTTTTATCTAACCATCACCTGAAATTCCAACCACAATAAATTAACCCTTCTTCCACTAAAGAACCTTACAAGGAGGTCATTATGAAAAAATCAAAACAACCAAAGTATTCAGGAAAAAGTTTCTGGATAGGTATAACCACAATGATAGTAATAGGATCTGTAATGACTGCAGGTCTTCTTGAAGTGGCACGTGAACTCTTCCCAGACGAAAGACGAGGCATATATATGATAGGCATGATTTTCCCAATGTCAATTCTCATGTATTTTACAGTAAGACTTGTCTACAGCCACATGAACAAAAAAATCAAACCACTTGAAAAAGCCCTAAAAGAAGTAGGTAGTGGAAATCTAGATTATCGTCTCAATCCCAAAAAAGGCGCAGAGTACTCACACGTCTACAAATACTTCAATCGTATGGCAAAAGAATTAAAGAATACAAAAAACGAAATGGAAAACTTCACCAATGCTTTCACACATGAATTCAAAACACCAATAGCGTCAATAGGTGGCTTTGCAGAATACTTATATAATAATGGTGAAGGCTTCGAAAATGAAGAAAGAATGGAATACTTGAAACTAATAATGGATGAATCAGGACGTTTATCAAAGCTCTCACAAAACACTCTATTACTTGCAAAACTAAACGCAACTGAGATTCTAACTAATCAAGAAACTTATTCATTAACAGAACAACTACGTAATGTATCAATAATATTCCTAAAGCAACTAGATCAAAAAAACATAACACTAGACCTGACATTTGATAATGATGATAACGATGATGGTTATGATGATATCAATAACAATTACGATGAAACCAGCGAAACTGTCATTGATAACAACACAAACACTTCATCAAATGCAAGTTCAAAAAACACCTCATCAGAATCAAATTCAGAAATCATGTACTATGGAAACCGTGAAATAATGGAACAACTCTGGATTAACCTTCTAAATAATGCAATAAAGTTTACTCCAGAAAACGGCACAATTACTGTGTCTGCTGAAGAAATAACTGACGAAAACGGTATATCACCATCACACAAAACTAACAACTCGATAACACATGAAAAATCTACTATGACCACTAAATCAAATAATGATGCAAATAATAGTTCAGAGACTTCCAACACAATTAAAGTATCAATCACCGATACAGGTGTAGGAATGGATTCAGAAACTATTGATCACATATTTGAACGCTTCTACCAAAGTGATTCGACAAGCCTAATAAAAGGAAATGGAATAGGTCTCTCTATCGTAAAAAGAATTGTAGATTTAACAGAAGGTGAAATACAAGTGTCTTCAGCACCTGGAAAAGGCAGTACCTTCACTGTAATGCTATAAGATTCACTTCATCTCATGACTACAACAAGATTCACATCTTCTCATGGCTACAAAAGATATATAAATTAAGAATCCAAAAAGATAGTTTTGATCATTTTCCTAATACCTTTAATATCAAGTGGATTATCTTTTGTCTCATACGTGAGCAAAAGATTATATCCAAGATAGATACCACTAGAACGATACTCATCTAGTTTATTAAGGTTAATCCTTCTATACTCTTCATCATCTAGAAGTCCAAAATGTTCAAAATATATTTCCCATCTAGAAGACTTTTTAAGCAAAGTAAAATCAGGATATCTCAACGTACCATCTTTCAAGGTAACAGCCTGTTCATAACGATAAGGAATTCCAAGATCATAAAAAATATCAGCTAAGATAGCTTCAGATTTTGACCTAACCATCTCCCCTCTCTTAGTTTCATATATCTTTTCATCTTTATGGAATTGATTTGTCCTATAACTCTTATTTTGCCATTGTAAAGCGTATTGCTCATCAGTTTGAATATAAGGTTTGATAATTGTTTTTTTATATTCTGATAAATTTTGATATGCCAAATCAGCATTTTTTAAAGATAATTTAGAAATGCATTTTTCTAATGTTGCGAGTTCAATTTTAGCGTAATTTAAGAATTTAGAATTGTACTCTTTATTTGCAAGTTCTTCGATAAGTTCGAAATTGTCCTCGCAAATATGTTTTCCGTTTGTATCCCCTTTTTGGGTAATATGATAATAATAGATATTCCCCTTTTGAAAGGATGCTCTCAAATTACCTTCTGGAAAACTATCTTTTACTTTTGTTGCTTGATTAATTGTTCTCTTAAGTATCTTAACCCTCTCGTTCATTAATAATAAGATTTTCTCCATATTTGTCCCCCAATCATTTTAATAATTAATGTGATTTTTTGATAAATAAAGATTTAAAAAGTTAATCTCAAAAAGAATTAAACTACATACAATAATTGATCATAAACAAAACCTCATATAATACTAGATTTATTCTTATAAGATTAAAACATGATATATACACTACATTCTATATTTATACTATAATCGTATTTTCAATTTGTCAAACATAATTTTTAATCATGGTTAGATAAAAAATCATTTTTTTACATTTTTATCTAACCAATCTCCCTATTATTTCTTATAATCCTATCTCATCAATAGATAAATTATTTCATTGATTAGATAAAACCTTAATTATCTTATTTTTATCTAATCAAAATACGTTTTTCTTTTTTTCAAAAACTGTTTTTTTCATCAAATCTATCATTTTGATTAGATAAATTCTCTATTTTCTTCATTTTATCTAATCAACAAGCATTTTTCCTTTTTTCAAAAAATGCTTGTTTCATCAAATCCGTCATTTTGATTAGATAAATTCTCTATTTTCTTCATTTTATCTAACCAACAAATATTTCCCCTTCCACACACATAGATTTCACTCATGCTCCCCTCCAACAAACCATAAAACAAACCAAACTTCCCTCCTCCACACCAAATCTACTACTTCAGATCCTAACAACTACTTCAGATCCTAACAAACTACTTCAAACCCTACCAAACTACTTCAAATTCAACCATAGCCTCTCTTCTAAAGTAAGTTCCACATCCGACGCTTTACAATTCTCGATAACCCTGTTTCTTGTTGAACAACTAGCAATTGCAAATGTATTCATCCTACTTCTAAGGAGCCAGGCAATTGAAATCTGCGAAACAGAGCATCCTTTCTCAGAAGCAATCAGCTCAGCACGCTTAAGTCTTTCAAAATTTTCAGGATAAACGAATCCCTTCATAGCAAACTCATCAAGAAATTTTGTAGCTTCGGCTTGCTGATTACTACAAATCTTGCCTGAAAACAAACCTCTACCAAGGCTAGAATGAGCAAAAATAGGCATTTGATTTTTCAGGTACCATTTTCTTGCGGCCGCATTCTCATCACCTGTAATTGTTGTTCCACCACCCCAAGGATCCCTAATTTGTCTGCAAAGGCCGTAATTAGGACTAGAAACCATCATAGGCTTAAGACCGTTCTTTGCAGCATACTCATTAGCCTCATCAATTCTACCATCAGTCCAGTTAGAACCGCCAAAACACTTAATCTTACCACTCTGATAAAACTCATTAAGTGTCTCCATAATAGGTCCAACCGGAACACTCAAATCATCACGATGCAAAAAATAAATATCAATATAATCCGTCTGAAGCCTTTTAAGAGACTTTTCAACGTCAGCTCTAAGAAACTCAGGTGTAACCCTGCTCTTTCCATCATATGGGTGGCAACCCTTAGTAATAACTGCAACCTTTTCGCGGTTGCCTCTTCGTTTCATCCAGTCACCAAGAACACTCTCGCTATTACCATAGTTTTCAGCTGTATCAAAACAAGTAATTCCCTGCTCAAC
>JAILNN010000032.1 GCA_024691565.1 Lachnospiraceae bacterium
AGGTTTTTCTCTTTTTACTTTCCATGAGGAAGTGCATTGTTGACCAGATAATCAATATGCCCGTACTTCTCTATGACATGCTCTGCAAAAACCTCCAAAGTCATCTTGTCAGAGAGGTCCCCGACATAATGATCTCCTTCATCTTTGTCTATGACCTCTACAAGAGCTCCTTCTTTCCTGAACTCCTCTGCGATACATTTACCTATTCCATTTGCTCCGCCGGTTACAACTACTACCTTGTCTTTGAATTCTTCCATAGATCTCCTGTTAAATATACTTCTTAATATAGTTATATATCGTCAATCCTTTATTCTGACCATACTTGGCGATGACCGTTCTATATATCTGTTGTTTCCCATTCTTCATACCAAGATTTTTCACTACCGTTGAGGCAACATATTTGATGATATCGTTAGAAAAACCCGCTTTACTCAGTGCTTTCTGTATTTCACTGTTTATTGCAGTTTTGTCCTTGGATGAAACCGTAGTCATACCGTTCTTAGATGTATTATCATCTGAATATTTTGATAATACATGCTTCACCACAGCATAAACATCAAGATAATCAGTATATCGATCCCTCAGTGAATTATGTACCTCTGACAGCATATGCTCATCGCCGTACAAGCTCGCTGCAATCTGAGCAACCGTATTAGCAACAGAAGCGTCATATCCGGCACTTCTAATAGCTTGCATAACTTCTTGATTAAGCTTTGTTTTCTTTGTACCGTTTACTTTTACAGCGGACTTATTTGTAACCACCGATTGCTGTTTACTTGTCTTTGGCTTGGGCTTGGGCTCAGACTTTTTCTTTATCTGTACCGTTCTGGAAACCGCTATTTCAGTTTTCTGTTTCCAGAATTTGATAACGTTATCAAAGTCAGTATCCTTGCTGACAATAACAACCTTGCAATTCTTTCCGAACTTTCCCGCAAGATATCCTAGAAATGATCCGATATGCATATCTGCGGACTGTTTTCCTGCAGGGACCTCTATCATATCCACATCAGCAGATCCGTGATTTGAAATGTCACTCATATCTATATTCTTGGCATTTTGCGTAAAGAAGATAACGATATTGTCTGTCTTTCCAAGATTCTGGCATCCAGACAAACCATCTCCATGTACATTTTCATAATCGATAAGATAAAAAGTTTCGATATTTATCACCTTCTTTCACTGTTTACGCAGTATCTTCATAATCTTTTCTAAAATCAATGGGTCACTTGGCGGATCTTGAATGATTCCAAATTCATCGTTTCACGTAGTTTTCATCCTTGTGAGCTCCATTTTTATCTCGCTCGTAATAGACTCTCGCTATATCATTATCCTAACTACACAAATCCTTCTTTTTGCTACCAGTAACGGTTAGATATTCATCAATCACAACACAACACTTAATATAGAATTCCACCAACAACTCATTCGTCTTTTTTCTAAGATTTATGAACTTAAGCTGGTCAGCATTCTCTGCTATATACCACAAACTATCAATACATTTTTTTGCATCAATAAGATATCTAGCAGTTTCCCACTTATTTTTCATTATTTCAGATCCTTATAACTATTTGTTCAAAATGTTTATATATTCACGCAAGTATTTAAATGGGAATGGCAATACAGTCAGCTGACCATTATGAACAAAGGTTACATTCATCGTCGGAAGTAGCTTATCGAACATCAATGGTGCACCTTGATAGCCCTCTATGCAACGAACATTTGCCGCTCTTGGAATTTTCCATCGCATACCTTCTCCGATAGTCCCCACATAGTAAAACTGCTTACCATCTGCCATATAGGTTTTAATATCCAAACATGAAGAAAGCAGTTCTTCTCGTCTTTCTTTACCGCGAAGCTTTGTATCCCCAGATGCCAACAGATTCTTAATCTCTTCTGCTTCCGGCAGTGTAATAATACCTGTATCCTTTATGATATTTATTTTCCCTTGCTCATCTCTGATTAGACCTTTAACAGTCACGCCCGTTGTTTTCGCATCTTCAAAGATATTTACACAATCCGTATACTCGTTCATTTCAAACAGGGTAAACTCTTGCTCCCGAATATCAAAGGATCCGTCTGGATGAACCTTCATAAAGAAATACTTTGTTTCTTCGTCAGATTTGGATTCCGTTCCAAAGGAGATATCTTCATTTAATCCGATCTCTTTCCAATCAAACAACGTGATTCTTCCAGCTTCTAAATCCTTTTTAATAAGTACTTCATGTACTACCGTTGAGATTGCAAACTCTGCATTGTCTGCAAAATCTTCCAGTGTCACATGTTGAACTGCCACTCCATCAGACGATCTATCATGAGGGTCTTGAACGCCTTCGTAGTACTCAGCGTTATGTATCACACATATATTGAGAGCATCCTTTTTAATTCGTTTTCCGGTAGAGGCATTGATCTCATATTTCTGGAGGAGCAAAGAGCGTAATTTATCAACGAATTGTTCCGAATAGGTATCATTAATCTGGTCAACAATATGCACACCCAGAGCACTCAACAGTCCCCGAACCCTTGCGAAGTCTTCCTTTGCAGCACTCTTGCTATAATCAATTCTTCCGGATTCCGGCATATATCCACACTCCATAAATGCCAGTGACCCGTATTTCGAATTGAAAGCTTCAATCACTTTTGCCAGCGTACCAACCTTACACTGGTCAAATTTCTTTTCGTTCTGGAAATCCAAAAAAGGGATCTCCGATTTTGTTCCATCTATCTGACGCATTATAAAGCCCAGCTCCGTGTCATCAGAAAGCCTTCTGCGCAATGTGTTATCCTTTGAAACAACATACTTCGGATAATCTTCGAACTTCCTCTTTGTAAACGAAATCTTCTTTTTCAAACGCTCAGAGGTAAAAGTTCGGACACTCATCTCGATGCAATAATCCCGCGTAACTCGAAATTCCATGCAAGGGATCTTCCAGATCATGTCTTCTTTCTTTTCCTTGCCTCGCTTAACCCACTCTGGATGAAAACAATACAAATGTCCCGTTAGGTTATTAAATTTAAGGAAATTGGAATCATATGAAGAAAGAGCATTTAGCAGAAGCTGTAACAAAACCCAATCTTGGACATCCTGTATTTTCGTCTCTGCTACAGATAACTTGCTTCCTCCCTCAACACCTGAAATCAACTCCTTTATCAACGCGCGATTATGATCATCCTTGTGCATCATCATGAGTGCTCTTCTACCGGACTCAAAGACAATGCTCTTAACGTTACGATTCAGCGTAGGCGCGTCAAGAATATACGCACCTCTTTT
>JAILNN010000126.1 GCA_024691565.1 Lachnospiraceae bacterium
ATAGGAAGTATGAAAACACTTTGTAAAGAACTTGATGGAAACATCAGATTCAGACTTCGTATGTGTATTTGGAAGCATTGGAAAACTCCGCAGAATAGAGCTAAGAATTTGATGAAGCTGGACGTACCAAGATGGGCAGCGTATAAAATCGCCTATTGTGGAGACAGGTATGCAAGACTCGCCCACAATGGATGGGTACAAAAGGCTATAAGCACAAAGAGACTAACCTCATTTGGATTAGTCTCAATGTTAGATTACTACACCGAAAGGTGTGTTACTTGTTAAGTTGATTGAACCGCCGTGTACCGAACGGTACGCACGGTGGTGTGAGAGGTCGGAATTTCTCACTTGTGAGAAATTCCTCCTACTCGATTGCTAATTTCTTTTATAAGTATTTAATTTTAATTTTTTTTACGAGTTATATGTACTCTTTTGTATATAAAGTAGGTTGTTGATAGGATGAATAGTAATCCTGATAAGAACATTGATACAGGAATACTTGTACCAAAGAGCATGAGCTGATCAACTCTAAGGCTCTCTATCCAAAATCTTGCAAATGAATATCCCATAACATAAAGGGTGAAGATTTCGCCTTCAAACTTTTTCTTTGGTGTGTAGAGGTAGAGGAGTATAAGTAAAATCAGGTTCCATACAGATTCATAGAGGAAGGTTGGATGTACCTGAATATAGTTTACTCCGTTTACATTTACAAGATGCTTATCGAGATCTCCGGTGAGGTTTTCGAGTGAAACATCGGAGAGTTTAATTTGCATTGCAAATGGATTGTTTGTGTAGCCGCCAAAGGCTTCTCTATTGAAGAAGTTTCCCCATCTTCCAAGTGTTTGTCCGAGAAGTAGGGAAGTAGCTGCTGTATCTAATACCAAGAGAAATGGATATTTCTTTATTTTTGTAACAACGAAGGCTGCTAGAATTCCACCGATTAGACCTCCATAGATTGCAAGACCACCGCCTCTGATATTTATTATTTCGAGAGGGTGAGCACTATAGTAATCCCAGGAGAATAGAACATAGTAGATTCTCGCACCCAGGATTGCACAGATGATTCCCCAAATAGCAACATCTAAGTAGATATCTGGCTCTTGATTTGTTCTCTTTGCTTGATGAAAGGCTAAAAGGAAGCCGAGAACCATTCCGAGTGCTATTATTATTCCATAGAATGCAAGGGTAAAATCGCCTATTTGAATGCCTTTGCTTAGATTTTCAATTTTAATTCCCAAATGAGGGAAGATAATGTCTGGTGACATGAAGTAGTACCTTCTTTCTTTGGTAATTATACGTTGAATCTAAATTCAACAACATCTCCATCTTGAACTACATATTCTTTTCCTTCTGAACGAAGAACGCCATTTTCGCGGGCTGCAGCGATGCTCTTATATTTCACAAGATTTTCATAGCTAACAACCTCTGCACGAATGAAGCCTCTTTCGAAGTCTGAGTGAATCTTTCCTGCTGCACCTGGAGCTTTTGTTCCCTTCTTGATAGTCCAAGCCTTTGTTTCTTTATCACCTGTTGTGATATAGCTGATTAAGCCGAGAAGTGAGTAGCTTGCAGCGATTAGTTTATCAAGGCCTGATGATTCGATTCCGAGATCATCAAGGAATTCTTTCTTTTCATCATCATCAAGTTCTGAGATTTCTTCCTCGATTTTAGCACAGATAACAAATACTTCTGAACCTTCGTCTGCAGCATATTCACGAACCTTTTTAACGTTCTCGTTATCTGCTCCATCGTTTGCAAGGTCATCTTCTGTAACGTTAGCTGCATAAATTGTTGGTTTATATGTTAAGAGATTAAAACTCTTAAGAAGCTCTTCTTCTTCATCACTTGAGGTTTCATAGTTCTTTGCAAGTTGTCCACCTTCCATTGAATTAAGAAGTGATTCAACTAAGTCTAATTCTGGCTGTAATGTCTTATCTCCTTTAACGCTCTTTATAAGCTTAGCCTTTCTTCTTTCAAGGATTTCCATATCTGAGAAGAGAAGCTCATAGTTGATGGTCTCAATGTCTCTTAGTGGATTGATTTCTCCGTCTACATGTACGATGTTGGCATCATCAAAGCAACGAACAACATGTACGATGGCATCTACCTCTCTGATATTAGAAAGGAACTGATTTCCAAGACCTTCACCCTTTGATGCTCCCTTAACGAGACCAGCGATATCTACAAATTCTATTGTAGCATAGACAGTTTTTGGAGAACCTGTGAGTTCTGTTAAAACCTCGAGTCTTTTATCAGGAACAGGTACTACACCGACGTTTGGGTCGATTGTGCAGAATGGATAGTTTGCTGATTCTGCTCCTGCCTTTGTTAATGAATTAAATAATGTACTTTTTCCTACGTTCGGTAAACCGACTATTCCAAGCTTCATAATATAAATATCTCCTTTGTTGATACTTTCATTTAACATAGGAAGTATATCATAAATGAGTCATATAAGGAAATAAAAATTTATAAACTATAAAAATAGTTTATTGAAAGGTTAAAAAATGCCTAAAAATTACAATTTTTTTAAATTTTTACTTGCATAATTCCCTAAATGATAGTAGAATTATTTTATCTTTTTGGTGATTTTGGTGAAAAGTGGCATTTTGAGGTGTTGAATTCCTAAATTTCCCTATGGAAAAAAGGAGGTTCAACTAGCTTAAAAACCCCTTTTTTACGGACATCAAGGAGTGTGAGCGTTAGTTTGACGACGGTCAAACGGCGGATTGGTGATTATTTTGCGGAAAGGCGGGTGGTTCTTTTATGTTTATGAGTCAGTATGAACATAGCATTGATGCCAAGGGCAGAACGGTTATACCATCCGAGTTTCGCGATGAGCTTGGTGATAGTTTTGTTATGACCGTAGGAATTGATGGGTGTACTTATATCTATTCCATGAATGAGTGGGAGAACTTCGAGAAAAAACTCCATTCTATTTCAATGAACACAAGAGAGAACCGTATGATTAAGCGTGCTTTTTTGGGACAGTCTAAGGTGCTCGTTCCTGATAAGCAGGGCAGGATTGTTGTGCCTCAAAACCTTAGAAAAGTCGGTGGTTTTAAGGATGAACTTGTATTCGTTGGTATTGGAGATAAGATTGAAGTTTGGGATAAGGAACGCTACGAGACAGTTAATGCAATTCCTTTCGATGACTTCGGATTTTCTGATGGCGAGGTTATGAACAAGAGTATGTCTGAGATGATGAGTAGTGTAAGCGGAGAAATAATTTAATGGAATTCAAACACAAGTCGGTAATGTATGAGGAAGTACTTAATGGCTTAAATGTAAGACAGGGTAAGACCTATGTGGATGGCACTTTAGGAGGAGCAGGACATGCTAGTGGTGTGCTTGAACTCTTGGGTGACAATGGGACTTTTGTGGGAATCGACCAGGATGCAGATGCACTTAAGGCATCTGAAGAGAGACTCCGTGAATTTAAGGCTGAGAAGCATATTGTTAGGTCTAACTATTGCAATATGACTTCAGTATTGAAAGGGTTAGGAATTGAAGGTGTTGATGGAATTCTTCTTGATTTAGGTGTTTCATCATATCAGTTAGATAACCCTGAAAGAGGTTTTTCTTATAGGTTTGATGCACCTCTTGATATGCGAATGGACGATAGAAGCGAACTTAGCGCATATGAGGTGGTAAATGGATATTCTAGGTCTGAGCTCTTCCATATTATTAGAGATTATGGAGAGGATAGATTTGCTCAGAATATCGCGACACATATTGTTAAGGCGAGAGAAGAAAAACCAATTGAAACCACCTTTGAGTTGGTGGAAATTATTGACAAGAGTATTCCAATGAAGTTTAAGAAGACAGGTGGTCATCCTGCTAAGAGAACTTTTCAGGCGATTAGAATTGAGGTTAATCAGGAACTTAAGGTTTTAGAGGATAGTCTTAGTGAGATGATTGATTATCTTAATCCAGGTGGAAGGTTTTGTATTATAACATTTCATTCGTTGGAAGACAGGATTGTTAAGAGGGCATTTAAGAATGCCGAGAATCCGCCTTGTACATGTCCTCCGGATTTACCGGTGTGTGTATGTAACAGGCAGAGCAAAGGAAAAGTGCTAACAAGAAAACCGATATTGCCCGTCGAATCGGAGTTAAATGAAAATCCGCGTTCGAAGAGTGCTAAACTTCGGATATTTGAACATATATGAAAATTCGATGTTCTAAACGGAAAGGAACGGATGAGTTTTCGTATGAACACGACAGATGCTTTATGCATGTGACAGGTTCAACCGGATTGGGGGATCAGGTGAGTTTGTCGAAAATTAGGGCGGCGCGTGTATACGGGTGCCGCCTTCGTCAGAAACCGCAATTAGTTTTGGTGGTTGCGGATTACATAAATTAAGAAAGGGGGACTTTGGAACGATGGCCCGACCAGCGAGAAGATATTCCTACAGTAATGCTCAGAATAGTTCTCATAATGGTTCACAAACAAGAAGAACAACGAGACGTTATAGTTCAGGGATGGTGAATAGTGCTAGAACAATTGGTGGCACAAACAATTCAGGTTATGTATACGGGAACGCAGTAAGAAATGAAAGTCTCCCAGAGTACACACCTGAGAGGGAGAGGCAGAAAAAAGAAAAACCACGTCGACAACAGCAGGTTGCAAAGACAGTTGTTATCAGTGGAGCAAGCTTCGTGTTTATATCTGTGATGGTGCTTGTTATGGCATTGAATGTTTATGGATATGTTAAGAAAAACAACGAAGTATCTGCTATTAGAAAAGAAATTTCTAGTCTTCAAACTACCAATGAGGAAAAGAGAAGAAGACAAAGCGATAGAATGACAGAGATTAACAACAACGTAGATTTGGCTTATATTTACAAGGTAGCAATTAAGAAGTATGGTATGCAGGAAGTTGATAGAAGTAGTGTGTATACCTACAATAATTCAAAAAGTGATGTAGTTAAGCAATATTCGGATCTTCCTTAAAATATTATTTGTTATGTATGACACACTCCGGTGGACAATTTATCGGAGTGTGTTTTGCAATGTCATAGCCCATTTATGATTTTGATTTTTTGGAAGTGATTTTGAAAGGGTGAATATAAGTGGTTAAGAGAACTAGAGATAATAAACCTGATACAAAGGGTAAGAAAAAACGCAGAAGAAAAGAAGAGCCGCCTTCAAAGCTTGTTACAGCAAGAATGATTATGAGTATCAATGTAATATTCTTGTTTTTTGTTCTTGCGAGTGCATATGCTTTTGTTCATGCAGGAGTTGTGCTGGATAAATATGGTGAGAAGTATAAAAAGCAGGTTCTTTCTGATGTGAGTTATGTTAGTAAGAGCATTAAGTATAAAAGAGGCTGCATCAAGGATAGAAATGGAAATATCCTTGCTGAAAGTATTCGTGTATATGATATGATTTTAGATCCTAGTACCATTTCATATAAGGATACAGAAGATAAACAGCTTTATTATGAGGGTACAGTTAAACTTTTGAATGAGGTTTTCGGTATTAAGGAAACTGCTGTTCAGAAGGCAATTAACGAGAATCCGAACTCTAAGTATTATCCTATGAAGAAATATAAGGAATTATCTTCGAAGAAAAAGCTTAAGTTTGAGAAGCTTATGAATGAGATTAATTCCGATTCAGATTTGATTGATAAATATGGAAGTAAGATTGCTGGAGTTTCATTTGATGAGAAGTATATAAGATACTATCCATATAAAACTGTTGCTGCTGACTTGATTGGTATTGTGTCTAATGATAATGTTGGAGCGTTTGGTCTTGAGGCAGAGTATAACGAAAGTTTAAATGGTGAAAACGGTAAGAGTTATCGATATTATAAAGCGGGTTCTGATTATGAGGAATCTGTTAAGGAGGTTACTAATGGTAATGATGTAATCTCGACTATTGATGTTAATGTTCAAGGTGTGGTTGAACAGCATATTGCGAAGTTTGGCGACCAGATGGGCGCAAGAAACATTGGTGTTATCTTGATGGACCCAAATACTGCAGAAGTTATTGCAATGGCATCCGATCCGGTGTATGATTTGAACGATGCTGCGAACTTTGGTTTTGATTTGGATACATACCTTCAGGAGCATTACACTGAAGAGCAGGTTGAGAAGATGACTGATTCTGCTAAGCTTAGTGCGGTTTGGAAGTCATTTTGTATTTCAGATGAATATGAACCTGGTTCTACTTTTAAGCCATTTACTGTTGCGGCCTGTGTTGATGAGGCAATTGCTTCTTCAAATACTACCTTTGTTTGTGATGGTGGACAGGATGTGTCTGGAGTATATATTAGATGTTGTGCTCATAGTTCTGGTGGACATGGTTCGATTACACTTCAGCAGGCACTTATGTATTCATGTAATGATGCATTGATGCAGATGTGCGCAAACCTTGGTGGAAGTAAGTTTGTTAAATATTGTAAGACCTTTGGCTTTGGAAATACGACGGGTATTGACTTACCTGGAGAGGCAACTGGTCAGACTTTTGCTAAAGAAAACCTGGGACCTGTTGAGCTTGCTACTTCAAGCTTTGGACAAGGTCAGACAGTTACAATGATTCAGATGGCTTCTGGAATTTGTTCTTTGGTAAATGGTGGAACATATATGAAGCCTCATCTCTTAAAGGAAATTCAGTCTGAGACTGGTTCAGTAGTTCAGGCGTATGAGTCTACTGCGAAGAGAAGAACAATTACTGAGAAGACTAGCGAATATATTAGAGAGTGTCTTTTTGAGACGGTTGAAGATGGAACAGCTAAACCTGCAGCTGTAAGCGGATATGAAGTTTGCGGTAAGACAGGTACTGCAGAGAAGCACCCTACTGGAAGAGGAAATTACCTCGTTTCATTTATCGGATGTGTTCCTAAGGATGATCCTCAGCTTGTTTGCTATGTTGTTATTGATGAGCCAAAGACACCTGATCAGGCACATTCAACCTATGCAACACAGTTTGCAAGTTCACTTCTTAAGGATGTGCTTCCTATGCTTGATATTTATCCTAATAGAGAGGTGGATGAGACAGAAGAAACTGAGGCAAATATCAATGATATTAATGTTTCTCTTCCTTCAATCTTAGCTGGTAATCTCTATGATGGAGCACCTGAGGGTGGTTATGCTGATTCAAGCTATAATGTTGCAACTGGTGTAAATAACAGTGCTAATGCTATTGATGTTCCTGATGAATATGAAGCTAGACTTGAGTCTGAGTATTATTCGCATACATCGACAAGTTCTTCTGTATCGACAGATACAACTGCGACAGATACAACTGTAACAGATGCGGATGCCATAGGTACGACTGGTACTACAGGAACAACTGGTACTACAGGAACGACTGGTACTACAGGAACAACTGATACCACAGGAACTACGGGTACTACAGGAACTACAGATACTACTGGCATGACTGGAGTAGTGGAGTAGGAATAAAGAGGTAAAGAAAGTCTTTAATGGTGGGGAATTTTACGTGATGACACCGGATTTTCCGGCATAAAAAACAGAAAGGGGCGTTACTGTTTAGTAACAATTCTGATTATGATTAGATATCTAGCACCGATAATTACATTTATAGTTTCATTGATAATAACCGCAGTTTCTGAGAAGTTTATGATTCCTCTTCTTAGGGAACTTAAGTTTGGACAGATTATCAGGGAAGATGGACCGGAATCTCACCAGAAGAAGGCTGGAACACCTACTATGGGTGGAATTTGTATGACTATTGCCGTTATTCTTTCTTCTACTATTGGTTTGGTGGTTGCAATTTTTACGGCTAATGGTGATGCTAACTATAATGAAGGATTAATTAAGGCTATGACTCTTATTTTAATTCTTACAGTTGGTTATTCTGCAGTCGGTTTTACGGATGATTATCTTAAAATCAAGAAGAAAAACAATGAAGGTCTTACTGTTAAGCAGAAGCTTCTTTGTCAGGGCGTTGTTACAGCACTTTTCATTGTTTTATATATTATTTGGAATGTGGATATTTCTATATTTAAGAATCCATATAGCATAAGGATTCCATTTGTAAGTTCAATGGTTGTTTTACCTGCAGTAGTCTTTGTTGTTCTTGCTATCTTTGTTCTTCTTGGAACTGATAATGGAACAAATCTTACTGATGGTTTGGATGGACTTTTATCTTTTGTTAGTATTCCTGTTACTATTGTTTTAACAGCGATGAGTTATAGTAAAAAGGTTAATCTAACACCTGAATTACCAAATGCAGTTGCAATTGTTTCAATGGCAATGTTGGGTGCATTAATTGGATTTTTGATATATAATCATTATCCTGCTAAGGTATTTATGGGAGACACAGGTTCTCTTATGATTGGTGGTTATGTTGCTGCATCTGCAATGTGCCTCCATGTTGAGATTTATATAATTCTTTTTGGATTTGTGTATTTGATGGAGAGTATGTCTGATATTCTTCAGGTTGGATATTTTAAATTATCTCATGGAAAGAGAATTTTTAGAATGGCTCCAATTCATCACCACTTTGAAAAGGGTGGTTGGAGTGAAGTTAAGGTTGTAACAGTGTTTACAATTATTTCATGTGTTGGGAGTATTTTGGCATTTGTTTTATTATAAAGTGATTTTTTATAAAGTGTGTTAAAAAGGAAAGGCGAGAGCGATGTTTAAGGAAAAATCATTTCTTGTTATTGGAATGGGAATCAGCGGACAGGCTGCTGTAAAACTTTTGATGAATAAGGAAGCTAAGAAGATTAGCATTTTAGAAGGAAATGTGAATGCTGTCGAAGAGGATATTAGAAAGAAGCTTCCGGAAGGATTTGATGGAAAAATAATTATTGGAAGCCTTCCTGAGGAAGAGATTTCTGAACTTGGTATTGATATTGCAGTTTTAAGTCCGGGAGTGCCTTTAGATTCTCCTGATGTGCTTAAGCTTAAGGATAAGAATGTTAAGCTTTGGGGAGAACTTGAGCTTGGCTATAAGACTGGTGCTGGTAAGCTTTTTGGTATTACTGGAACTAACGGAAAGACAACAACCACTTCCTTAGTTGGAGAGATTCTTAAACTTAATGCTAAGACAGTTGGAAATGATGTTTTCGTTGTTGGAAATATCGGTCTTCCATATACAAATTATACAACTGAAATGAAGGAAGATTCAATTACAGTTGCTGAGGTTTCTAGTTTTCAGCTTGAAACAATCGAAGATTTTAAACCTGATGTAAGTGCTGTTTTAAATATTACACCAGATCACTTGAATAGACATCATACAATGGAAAACTATATTGATGCTAAGATGAGTATTGCAAAAAATCAGGGGTCTGACGGATTTATAGTTTTAAATTATGAAGATGAAGTTTTGAGAGAAAAAGCAAAGACACTTAAGTGCAATGTCGTCTGGTTTAGTTCTAAGAGAGAGCTTAAATCAGGATTTTATATGAGAGGTGAAGATATACTCTTTAAGAGAGGGGAAAATGAAGCTGAAGAAAAGCTTTGTACAATCCATGATATGAAGCTTCTTGGAGCTCATAACTATGAGAATGTTATGGCTGCAGCTGCAATTTGCCTATATGGTGGAATTCCTCTTGATACAATTAGAGAGGGGATTCGCGAATTTAATGCCGTTGAACATAGAATTGAGTATGTTGATGAAGTTAAGGGTGTTAAGTACTATAACGATTCTAAGGGTACAAATCCTGATGCAGCTATTAAGGCAGTGGAAGCTATGGTTCGTCCTACAGTCCTTATTGGAGGAGGATATGACAAGGCTTCTGAATATGATGAATGGATTTTAAGTTTTAAAGATACAGTTAAGTATTTAGTGCTTATTGGCGCTACAAGAGATAAGATAGCAGAGTGCGCTAAGAAGCATGGTTTTCAGAATGTGATTATGGCAGAGAGCCTTGAAGAAGCTGTTAAGATTTCTGCTGATAAGGCAGAAGACGGATGGGCAGTTCTTCTATCGCCTGCTTGTGCAAGCTGGGATATGTTTAAGAGCTATGAAGAAAGAGGAAAACTCTTTAAGCAGTATGTTAAGGAACTCGCGTAAATAATGGATTTAATGGAGTTTCCTGATAGGTGGTTTTTATGGAAAATGGAAGTAAAAAAAGTAAAAATCGAATAAAGACGAAAAGAAGATACTCAGGCTCTGAGAGGAGAAGTGGATATTATAATCACTTTGATTTTTTGCTTTTGACCTTTGTTGTAATTATTTCCATTTTTGGATTAATTATGATGTATAGCATTGGTGGCAAATCTAAGGTAATTAATCAGGGAGTGTTTTTTACCATAGGTTATGTTTTGATAGCAGTTTTTGCGTTTGTTGGCACTGAGATTCCATTTGAAAATTTCAGAAGATTTGTGAGTGCAAAAGGAAGATATCAGCATAGATGGGCAAATGAGATGTTCGAGGATTTGGTTAGTATTCCTGGAATAATTCTCATAGTTGCAACCTTTCTTCAATTCCTTGTTTTAGTTCCGGGAATTGGTATGGAAGTAAATGGTGCTAGAAGATGGTTTAATCTTGGTGTTTGTACTTTACAGCCTGCTGAGATTACTAAAATTGCTGTTATCATTTTTACAGCCTATATTGGATATACAAGGGCAGCAAGATTGGATAAGATTAGAGTAATTCAGTATTTTGGCTATGTATTGCCTGCTATTGGTGCAATTGCGATAGAGAACCTTAGTTCAGCGATTATTGTTGCGGGTATTGCTTTTCTTGTTTACTTTGTTGTTGCTAGAAATAAGCTTATATATATTGCTATGTTTGTCGCGGCCTTTATGCTTATCGTCGTATACCTAAGTATGGGGGATGATTACCGAGGCAACAGATATAAAAACTGGAAGGAAGTTGAGAACTACGATTTAAATAGCCAGCAGGCTAAAGACTCCCAGGTTTTACAGGGACTATTTTGTATTGCTAATGGAGGAGTCAAGGGAACTGGCTTTGGTAGAGGTGTTCAGAAGAAAACACTTCCTGAAAGTGGTAATGATATGATCTTTGCGGTTATTTGCGAAGAACTTGGTTTAATAGGGGCTGGTGTGCTGGTACTTATTTATCTTGCCATTCTATGGAGGATAATGATTATTGGTAAATATGCTTGTAGCTTGTTCCAAACCTTGGTGTGTTACGGCGTTATGGCGCATATGGGACTTCAGGTTGTGCTTAATATCATGGTTGTAACGAATTCCATACCAAACACAGGTGTATCCCTGCCTTTTGTTAGTGCGGGTGGAACAGCAACAGTATTACAGTTAGTGGAGATAGGGTTTGTTTTGATGATATCGTGGTCTATGAAACACGAGAATAAATGATTTATTGATTGAGAGAATATGACATGAAAAAATTTCTAATATTTTTAGGAATTATCGGCTTGATTGCGGGAATGTTTGCTATAGCCTTCTTTACGATTAAGATTGACACTGTGACGACGGAAGGCAATAGTATTTATTCTGATGAGCAGATAATTAAGGCTCAGATGAGCGATAAATATTCGTACAATACCCTTTATTCATTGGTTAAATTCAAGGTGAAGGGTATGGTTGACATGCCTTTTGCAGAAAGAATAGTGCCTAATTTTGAGGGACCTAAGACTCTGAAACTAAAGGTTTATGAAAAGAGCATAAATGCATGTGTCTATGCGATGAATCAATATGCATTCCTAGATGATGACGGCGTGGTGGTTGATTGTCTTCCAACTACTCTATCTGCAATAACCGTTATTACAGGAGTTGATGTTAATTCGATTGAGGTTGGTAAAGAATTAGATACAACAGATAAGAATGATTTACCGCGACTTATCAATTTAACAACATTAATTAAGTATTATAATATTAATGTTAAGAAACTTACCAATAAAGAAAAATGCATTATCATGGAGACGGATAATGTTACTGTTAAGTTTGCGAATAAAGATCACTATGATGATGAAATGGCGGCTCTGTCGTCTACGCTTAAGAAAATTAGGAAAAATAAATTAAGTGGAACGATTGATATGACTGATTTTGTTTCGGGGGATAAAATTATATTAAAATCCAACTAAGAGTAAGTTTATAAAAAAATAAGAAAATACTACAGTTGTAGAAGCAAAAAAATAGTTGATTTATAACCAATTAATGGTTATTATATATAAATAGTAAAAAAAGAGAAGAAGGGCATTCTATGTCTGTAGAGTGCTTATAAGGAGGATTTAAAAGTGTTAGAATTAAAGCCTGAGGTTGAGGAAGAGGAAATTGTTAACATTCTAGTTCTTGGTGTCGGCGGTGGCGGAAACAACGCTGTTGAGAGAATGGTTAAGGACAACGTTAAGAGTGTAAAGTTTGTTTGCGTTAACACTGATAAGATGGTTTTAAATCGTCTCGAAGGAGAAGGTATTAAGACTATGCAGATTGGTGAGAAGGTTACCGGAGGACGTGGAGCCGGAGCTAAGCCTGAGAAAGGTCAGCAGGCAGCTGAAGAGAACAAGGATGAAATCGATAAACTCTTCGATGGCGTTCAGATGGTTTTCGTAACCTGTGGTATGGGTGGCGGAACCGGTACAGGTGCAGCACCAGTTATCGCAAAAATTGCTAAAGAAAAGGGAATCCTTACTGTTGGTGTTGTAACAAAGCCATTCATGATGGAAGGCGGCAAGAGAAAGAGAATCGCTAACGAAGGTATCGAAAAGCTTCGTGAAGTTGTTGACACACTTATTGTAATTCCTAATGATAAAATATTTGAAATTCCTGATATCGGAAAGAAGATTGGATTTGATGATGCCTTCCATAAGGCTGATGAAATCCTTAGACAGGGTGTTCAGGGTATCACTGATATTATTCAGGAAGATGCACTTATCAACCTTGACTTCGCTGATGTTGAATCAGTAATGAGAGATAAGGGAATTGCTCATCTTGGTATTGGATATGCTGAAGGTGAGAACCGTTGTATGGATGCTATGATTGCAGCAATTAATAACCCACTTCTTGAAACAACAATTAGTGGTGCTAGCGATCTTATTATTAACATTACTGGTGAAGTTTCAATCTTTGAGGCTAATGAAGCTGTGATGAAACTTAACGATGTTATTGGTAATGTAGATGAACTTAATACATACTTTGGTGTATGTAACGGAAATGATATGCAGGATAAGGTTATGGTTACTGTTATTGCAACTGGTATGCCTGAAAATAGAACTCCTGTTAAGGAAGAGAAGAGTGCTAGACCTTCTTTCTCATCACAGAGAAGAACTTCAGCTCCTCAGGCAGGTCAGACACTTCGCCCACAGGTAGCTAAGGAAGCTGGCGAAAGTGCTTCTCAGTCATCAATGTCTTCATTCTCATCAGAGAGTGCTGATACTGTTAAGAAGCAGAGTTCTGTTCCAAGAAGCAGTGTTCCTGTAAGCGATAATGCTGCAAGATCAGCTGGTTCAAGCGATATGAAGATTCCTGGATTTTTACAGAGAAATAAAAGATAATTAAGATTATTTTATGAACTTTAATTTGAGGGGTACATAGAAGATTTGATGCATTTATTTGTACAATTTTGTATGTACCCTTTTGTTATATCTTAATGTTTATATACATGGTGAGATTAGGTAGGAAGATAAAAAATAATTAAAGAATGATGGTAGGTTATTTATGGGTAAGAATTATAAAGGAACAATAGGAATATGTATGGCTAGAGCGCAACAGGTTAATTCTCCTGAGGTGTTAAAGTGTATTACTGAGGCCTGTACTAAAGCTGGATATCTAACAAAAATATTTCATCTCTATTCTCAGATGATTGTTGAAACTGAGAATACAGAAGGTCAATATAAGCTCTTTGAGAAGGTTGATTTTAGCAAGCTTACTGCGACTTTAATTTTGGATGAGACGATTTTTAATGATGGTGTTGTAAAAAGGCTTTATAAACATATACTTAGCAAGGGTTGTCCAGTTATTAATATTGGGAAACCTCTCAAGAATTGCTTTTCTGTTTTGATGGACCATGGATATGCTTTTAAGCAGATTGTTGAACATGTAGTAGATGTGCATGGTTCAAAGGATATTTGTTTCTTTGCTGGCTTTAAGGGAAATGAGTTTTCGGAAAAGAGACTTTCAATTTTTAAAGAAGTTTTAGCTGAGCGAAACATTCCATTTTCTGATGATAATGTTTATTATGGTGATTTCTGGGAGTATCCAACAAGACTTGAGTGTACCAGAATGCTCAATGAAAGAGAAAAACTTCCGGATGCGATAATTTGCGCTAATGATGTTATGGCTATCACTGTTTGTGAGTGCTTAAATGACCGTGATATAAATGTTCCTGGAGATGTTATCGTAACTGGTTTTGATAAGATTGAGATGGAAAGTTATATCCTTCCTAGACTAACAACTGCATCTAATGATTTTGAAAAGCTTGGTGAAGAGGTGGTTGTTCTCTTGGATAAGCTTATAGAAGATAAGAGTCTTGAGCCATATGCTGTGACTATTCCACATAAACTTTGGATTTCTGAGTCCTGCGGTTGTCATCAGATGAGCAGGGGTAAAGTGGGAGTCTATAATCGTAATATCATGGCTATGTATGAGATTAATCAAAGACAGGAAAACAGCATGGATAGGATATTTAATACTATGTCGAGTTTAACTGTTGGTGAAAGTGTCATGGAAATGCTAAAGAAGATGGAGAATGTTATATTCTCTGATAAATTAGCTAATATTTTGCATTATGATTTTACGATTTGTGTTAATAAGGCATACTGCTACAGAACTGATGTAGTTCTTCCAAAAGAGATGGGAGAGAATGATTATCTTCAGGTTATGCAGTTAAAAGACGAGGAGTATTCACTTCCGTTCAAGGTAATTAAGGATTTTGATGAACTTTCAGAAGAGTATGCTGAGAAGACATCGCAGGTAATTTACCTTCCGCTTAATCAGCAGGAAGAGGATTATGGATTTATTTTATTAAATCATGATAGAAAGTTCATCGACTATGAAGAGATGTATGAGTTTATGATGTCAATTAATCAGGTATTTGGAATTATGCAGAAAAAGGCGCAGCTCCATTACCTCATTATCAGAGATCCTTTGACATCGCTCTATAACCGTAGAGGTTTCTTTGGTAAGGTTAATAAATTGATAAAGAAGAATCCTATTAGACATAAGCTAGTATTTATTGTTTCTCTGGATATGGATAATCTTAAGGAAATTAATGATAAGCTTGGACATAGTGAGGGTGATATTGCTCTTTGGACTGTGTCAGAGGGAATTAAGGAATGTATAGGTGAAGAAGGAGTTTCTGCGAGATTTGGTGGAGATGAATTTGTTGTAGCCTTTATATCTGATGAAGATAGTTTTGAATATGACAGATTTTATAATATGTCTAAAAGTATTCCTGAAGTTATTAATAAGAAGTATCGCGAGGTTGGAAAAGAAGGAGAAATCACTGTAAGTATTGGATATGCTTTTGGTGAAATTGAAGGTCCTAATTCGATTGATGAAATCATGAAGGTTGCTGATGGAGAGATGTATGATATGAAGGCACTTCACCATTCAGTTGAGGGTAGAAAAGGGAATTCTCGTGGAACAAGTAGAAACGATTAACCTTATGAATACGGGAAATTATGATTGACAAAAACATTAAAAAATGATAATATTCTTCTTGCTGTTATTTGAAAACAGTTTGTGCACCAGTGGCGGAATGGCAGACGCAGCAGACTCAAAATCTGCCGGGAGCAATCTCGTGAGGGTTCAACTCCCTCCTGGTGCATTTTTTTTAGCCCTTGAGGGCTTTTTTTACTTTTCTGAGTATCCTCTAAATGAGTTTTCTACCTGTTTTCTGGGTAGCATTACGATTCGCTCGCATCCTGTGCATTTTAATTTAAAGTCCATTCCTGTTCTTAAGATTTCCCAGGAATTAGTGCCGCAAGGATGGCCTTTTTTCAGCATTATCACATCGCCGACTTCTAATTTTTTATCCATATAAAACCTCTTATTTTTTGCTATTTTACTAAATGCAGTTTGCATAATTTGTTTAGAAATTATTTTTAAAACATGGGTTATAAAAATATCATAAACAGGCACAGTAGTATGAGAATTGAAATTTTTTCCATCTTTCTTAGACGATAGGATGCTAACCATTCGTCTGCTGATGCGAGTTTATCATCTATATTTATATATATTTTCTTTGTGTCTGGATGTTCATCAAGAAGCTGCATTCCTTTTGTTACGGTGTAGTATATATCAAGTTCCTGCTTACATTCGTCACAATTGTTAACGTGGTCTAAGAATTCTTCTAAGTCATCGGGACTCAGCTTATCATTGATAAAATCCATAAACATTTTTCTGGATTTTTTACAATTCATATTTTAGTCCTCCTATTGATATGATTTTATTATTGTTTGGGTTATTTTTCAAGTGTGAATTGGGATTAGTAGAGGCTTATAAACAAATAGAATTTTTGTAAAAAACTGCTTGCGTTTATTGCTGAAGTATAGTAGAATACTTCTTTGTGATACATAAATATTTTATCCTTGCTTCCTGTGATGTGACTTGTTGCATAGGGAAGCCGGAGACCAAAAGGAGGTACAGACAACATGAACAACTATGAATTAGCTTTAGTTGTCGATGCTAAGATTGATGAAGAAGCAAGAAAAGCTACTGTCGAGAAAGCAAAGCATTACATCACAAAGTATGAAGGTGTAATTACTAATGTTGATGAGTGGGGCAAGAAGAAGCTCGCTTATGAAATCAACCACGACAGAGAAGGTTTTTATTACTTCATCCAGTTTGATGCAGCACCTGGTGTTCCAGCTCAGTTGGAAACAGAGATGCGTATCATGGAAAATGTTCTCAGATACTTAGTAGTCAGACAGGAAGCTTAATTACGAAAGGAGTTTCCTACTATGAATAAAGTAATTTTGATGGGTAGACTTACCCGTGATCCTGAAGTTAGATATACATCAGGCGATAATCAGTTAGCAATTGCAAGATATACACTTGCAGTAGACAGACGTTTCAAACGTAATAATGATGATGGACAGTCAGCGGATTTTATTAACTGTGTTGTTTTCGGCAAGGGTGCTGAATTCGCTGAGAATTATCTTCGTAAGGGTGTTAAGATAGCTATTACTGGACGTATCCAGACAGGAAGCTATACTAACAAAGAAGGTAATAAGGTTTACACAACAGATGTTGTTGTTGAGGAACAGGAGTTTGCAGAGAGTAAGAATGCAGCTGGTTCTAATGGTTCATCAGGTTCTTCAGCATCATTTAATGGTGGAGCTGCTTCAACAAGCAGACCAAGTCCAGAAGATGCAGCAGGAGATGGTTTTATGAACATTCCTGAGGGTGCTGAGGAAGACTTACCGTTTAATTAAAATTAGGAGGAAAAAGAAATGGCTTACAATAAAGGAGATAGAGAATCCGGTAACTTTAGAAGAAAGCCTTCACGCAGAAGAAGAAAGATCTGTGAGTTCTGTGCAGATAAGGAAAATAATGGCGTTGATTACAAGGATGTTGCAAAGTTAAAGAAGTATGTTTCTGAAAGAGGAAAGATCCTTCCTAGACGTGTTACAGGTACTTGTGCTAGACATCAGAGAGCTGTTACATCTGCAATTAAGCGTGCTAGACATTTAGCATTACTTCCATACGTAGATGATTAATAATCAGTTCTGATATTTGTCAGGCTATTATCTTAATTATGACTTTTATAAGGCATATGGCTTCGGCTATATGCCTTTTTTACAAGACCTATTTGTTTTTTATGCAGATAGTCTAGAATGTAAAGAAGGTACAAGAAGATGATATTTGAAAATTTTACAGTTCCAGATAGGTTTTATATCTATCTTATGAGCTTTTTTATATATTGCTTCATAGGCTGGGTTTGGGAAACAATCTATATGTCGATAGTTGAAAGGAAGCCTGTTAACCGAGGGTTCATGAAGGGGCCCTTCCTTCCGATTTACGGAGTTGGTGCTTTTAACATGATTTTTAGTACCCTCTCAGTTAGGGGTTCGATTGTTTTAACATTTTTACTTGGTATGCTTGCATCGACAATTTTGGAGTATGTAACTGGTACAATAATGGAAATGCTTTTCCATGTTAGATATTGGGATTATTCTAACGACTTTTTAAATTATAAGGGCAGGATTTGTTTTAAGGCATGTATTGCCTGGGGAGTTGGAACTGTATTTTTGGTTAATTTCCTTCAGGTTGCTGTTGAGGATTTGATAGCTCTAATACCTTATCATACACTTACTATTATTGTTCGTGTGATGATAGTCTATTTTATTGTTGATTTTACGAGTGCATTTAAGGATGCTCTTGACTTTAGAATGATTCTTGAAACAATTACAAGTGAGAATGAGAGAATCAATAAGATTGTTGCCGAACTTTCTGAACTAAAATCCAGGGCAGGAGAGGGCCTTGAAAGAATGAAAGAGGGTGCACTTGAGAAGGCTGCAAATGGTATTAAAAAGGTCCCTGGTAGCGCTTATATGTCTGGAATTAAGGCGAATACCATGGAGAGAGTTGAAAAACTTGAG
>JAILNN010000214.1 GCA_024691565.1 Lachnospiraceae bacterium
ATGTTTGTATCATATTTATCAGGCAGTAAATTGATAAACTCCTCACAATTAGCAAGTCTAGCAGCCTCCATAACCTCTTCATCTGTAGCATCTTTATTACCAATTCTAATATTCTCCATAACAGAATTATTAAAGAGTGTAACATCTTGAAATACAATTGAATATTGTGAAAGTAGCGCCTCTGGATCAACCTCACTAATATCCATTCCACCAAGTGTAATCTTACCCCTCTGAATATCCCAGAATCTCGCTGCAAGCCTAGAAACCGTAGTCTTACCACCGCCTGATGGACCAATAAGTGCTGTAACTTCACCCTGTTTAGCAACAAAACTCACATCATCCAAAACCTGATCATTACTAGAATATTCAAATCCAACATGGTCAAACACAATGTCAAATCCATTATTATCAAGTTCTTCCTTACCAGTCTGAATTTCATGTGACAAAACCTCATCAAGTCTTTCACACTGAATTCCACATGCAATAATTGCCGCAAAATTTTGCAATGTAACCTGCATAGGATCATATAATCTTGATACCAACATAAGAAACATAAAAAATGTCAACAAACTAATTTCACTCTTTTCATATAGCATACCCCCAACAAGGGCAGTCGTTCCAATTCCCATTTTCAAAACAATAGCAGATAAATTCACAAAAATCGCAAGCTTAAGCTCAGAAATCATTGCCTCTTTTTCTTGAATCCTAAACTTTTTTTCAAGCCCTTCCATATACCTATCCTCTGCATTATTCGCCCTAAGATCCTTAATTGATTCCAGGCACTCCTGCACACCATCAGCCGAATTAAGCTTAATCTGCGAATTTCTTCTCACAGTTTCCTTTTGAAAATTCGAACTAATAATCATAACAATAAAAGCTACTGGAATAACCCAAAAACTAGCAAGAACCATTCTCCAATCAAAAAATATAAACAAACTCAACCCAATCAATGCCGTAGAAATAACCGCCCCAATAAGCTCAGGAATCCAATGACTAGACGCCGTCTCAATCATCGCGCAATCCCCCATAATATTAGTTGTAAGGTCTGCAATATTCTTCTTTCCAAAATAAGAAAGAGGAAGTTTCCTAAGTCTTTCCGCAAGAAGTGTGCGCCTAACGCCACTTTCCTTATATGTTGAAAGGAAGGTTGCATTATACTGAATATAATTTGTAACTGCAATCAAAATTAAAATCACAACACCCTCAACAACATACATCAAAAGCTTATCCTTTTTAAGACCGCCATCCAAAAGATCCTTAATAAGCATATAAAGCACACCCGCAGGCATCATCAACACAATATTTGTAATTGTCACGCTTATAAAAGCCTTAATCATATCAATCGCGCCCTGTCTTGAAAGCGCATATTTATGTTGTAATTTTTCCACCATCTTAAGCACCTACCTTCCACTCTAAACACAAATTTTCCATTTTAAGCATCCTATCTTCCATCTTAAGCACCTACCTTCCACTCTACTGATTTTGTATATTCATCGTAGAGTCTCTTATATAACCCTACTCTTCCTATCAATTCTTCATGACTACCTTGCTCAACTACTCTACCATCATCCATCACATAAATCTTGTCCGCTCCAGTAACAGTACTAAGTCTGTGTGCAATCATAATCATGGTCTTCCCCTGTGACATCTCATCAAACGCAGCCTGAACCTTAGCTTCATTATCAGGGTCAGCAAATGCTGTCGCCTCATCCAAAATAAGAATAGGTGCATCCTTAAGAATAGCCCTAGCAATGGTAATTCTCTGTTGTTCACCACCAGAAAGATATGTCCCCTTCTCTCCAATTACAGTATGAATTCCATTCTTAAACTTCTCGATGATATCCATACACTGCGCCTTTTTCAAGGCCTCCATAACCTCTTCCTCACTAGCATCCGGCTTAGCCATCCTAACATTTTCAAGAATCGAAGTCTTAATCAACCTACTATCCTGGAACACAAAGGAAATCTGTTCCATCAACCTGGCACTGTCAATACTTTTAACATTAACATCGCCAATAAGAATCTCTCCAGATGAAACATCAAAAAATCTCGCAATAAGATCACAAATCGTTGTTTTACCAGAACCAGAAGGTCCAACAAAAGCCACATGCTGCCCTTCCTCAATTCTAACTGAAACATCATTAACTGCATCCCTAGAAGCATCCTTATATCGATATGTCACATTCCTAAGCTCAACACTTGCATTCTTAGGCTCCTCGGCATATTTTGCTTCCTCAAGCGGTTCAATCCCCATAATATAATTCACTCTATTCAACGCATCAATAAGTGTCATCTCAGCCTCACCCGAATACGCAACCTTAGTAAGCGCAACCGTAATTAACGGAGTCACAATAATATAATACATAATATTAAGAATCTCCGAAGCCTGTGGTACATTACCTGCCCCAATAAAAATATATGCCGCAAAAACCAAAAACATAAATATAGAATTAATACATGTCATAAAAGCAATCATTGGTCCTCGAAGCATCAATGTATACGCAGTTGTCCACCTTCCATAATTATCAATTTCAGCCTTAAAACTTGTAAAAGAATGAACCGTCTGCCCAAAAGTCTTAACAACTGGAATCCCCCTTACATACTCAGTTGCCTCACTACTCATGCTCTCAAGCGCAGTCTGATATTCAGCCATCTTCTCCTGCATATTCTTTCCCATCATACTCATCATACACAAAAATCCAATAACAGCAGGAATCAGACAAAACAGCCCAATCTTCCAATTAAACGCAAAAATCAAAACCATAATTCCAAGTGGCGTAACTTTAGCAACCACTCTATCAGGAATATTATGCGCAATAAAAGTCTCTGTCGCAGCTGTCGAATCATTTACAATTCTTCTAATCTTGCCTGTTCCATCTTCATCAAAAACCCCTAAAGGCAAAGTAATAATTCGACGCATAAGAGCAATTCGCATATTTGCTTGAATCCTAAACGCCGCCTTATGTGTACACAAAAGCGCCAAAATATAAATCAAAAGTGATAAAACAATAAGCACAACAGCCTCAATAGCCAGCGGTTTAATTCTATCCAGCTCTTCACCCTCAGTAGCAACCTTAATAATCTTCCATATGTCATAATATGGAATCAATGCCAAAATAGCACTTATAGCAGCAAGTATCCTTCCTACCATAATTAATTTCCCATGGGAACCCGCATACGAATTAATAATCTTCAAATGCTCCTTACCTTTCCCTTTGTTTTTGTCCATGTCTCCATGCCTCCTTCTTGGTTCCATAGAACCGTTTTTGTTTTGTTAATTTCTGCGATTATTGTGTTTGATATGTCTTCCCTTCCACAAATCGCCATCACTACATTTCGGCCCGATTGAACCAAATTTTTTTTGAATTATGTAGCAATAAATATATAAATTTACAAAGTTATCAATTAGTAACATTTGATAACTTTGCAAAATAAAAGGAGCCTTTCGGCTCCAATTAATCAACTCCAAATATTCCTTTCCATCCTGGCATAAAAAACTCATTTAACGTACTCATATATCCCTCTATTTTCTCATCATCATAATCTTGAATTATCGGCAAAAAACAAGCAGACACATTTGCCGATATAAGCATCCTAATCTCAGCTTCATCAATATCCTTAACAGGAAATCCTTTCTCTTTCAAAGTAGAATAAGCCTTAAAAAAAGCATTCTGGTTCTCAGCAATAAAATCAGGAATAAAATTCTCAAACTTACTCCCCTTAGAACAATCATAAAGCAATTTAAACTCATCCTTCTTAGGCAACACAACCTCAACAATCATATCGGTAAAAGATTCATTAAAAAGCATGTGCCCACCAGTGTTTCCATCAGTGTTTCCACCAGTGTTTCCACCAGAAAACATATCCTGGTCATTATATGATTCAATCATCTGAAATCCCTTGCTTCGATGCCTCTCCATCCATTCACAAATCTCATTTACAAGCGGTTCAACTACTCCAGCAAACATAGCTTCCTTATTTTGATAATGCCTATATAACCCTGCTGAAGTCATACCAGCTCTCTTACCAATACCTCGTATTGTCGCTCCCATATAACCTTTTTCCAAGAATTCTT
>JAILNN010000005.1 GCA_024691565.1 Lachnospiraceae bacterium
GGTCTCTTTGAAAGTTGTGATGGAGAACTTGTCGATTTGGTGACAAGGACCACACAAGCAAAGGTTAGTCTTACCTTTATGGAAGCTTTTTTAAGAGGAATACCTTGTAATATGCTTGTTACGATTGCGGTTCTTTTGGGACTTGCCTCTAAAGATGTGACAGGTAAGATTTTAGGGTTATTCTTTCCAACAATGCTATTTGTTGTATCTGGCTTTGAGCATAGTGTTGCAAATATGTATTTTATATTTGCTGGCATTTTTGCTGATTTAAAATGCGGTGTTGGTTTGGAGTGTGTCAACGCTAGAAGTGTTTTCTTAAACAATTTATTACCTGTAACCCTGGGTAATATTATTGGTGGAATGTTAATAGTTGGCTTAGGCTATTGGTTTGCACACCGTAGTGGTGAAAAAGAATAATATTTTTTTTGAATGTGTAACAAGGATTCATGGATTCTTTTGTTACACATTTTTTTGTTATACTTTTGTTGCAATGATAGCGTTATTATATGTGTGTAATTTGAAAATAATAAAAAAGATTTATTCATATAAATATTTGGAGGTAAATTATGAAAGAATTTGAAATTATTGATGATGTCCCATTTTTAATTAAAGGAAATGTTACTAAGAATGACGTTTTTACGGCTTATACTTATTTGAATTCTTTTGTGTCGTTTTTCAATAACCCACAGAAAATTGAAGATGATGGTGTTGAATTTTCTATTGGGCTTCAGAATACTAATGTTGAATCAATAGAAGTTATGGATTCTGATGATATGGTTTATTTTTCTGAATTTTTTAAATCCCACTATGATAAATTTAATGCTAATATTGCTTCGTTAAATGCTCCTAAGGGTTCCTATAGATGGAAGATTATTAATATATTAAAGCAAAATATGGATATGGTTGTTGATGGTGATTTTTCGCTCCTTAATGAATTTGGTTTGAAAAAGGAGTATACAAATTATACAGATAATTTTTCACTTGCATTTCCATTACCACAATTTGTTGTTGAAGATAATGAAGGTCACCGTAGGGAAGTGACTGACTACGATAGATATGAGCGTTATTTAGCTACAACTAAGTTTTATGAGGTAATTGAAGACCGTCAGAATTACTTCAAGAAAACTGTAGTACCTTATTTGAAGGATAGAAAAGCTGGTAAAGTTAATGAACAGATGGAAAAAGAATATAAGAGTGAAACATACCAGCATCTTTATAGACAGAAGAAATATCTTGAAAGCATTATGGCTGTTAAGAAGGAGGGAGAAACAAAGAATATCTATCCATTTAGTAGTCATGAAGGTGGTACACTTGAACTTGATTGGCAGGGAGAACGCTTTGGCGCAACTCGTCTTGAGAAAGTAAATAAACAGATTAAATTTTTGGATTTAGGATGGTCTCCTGAAGATTTTCCTATGCTTGATGATATCGATGCAATGTGGGATGAAATTAATAACCATAAGGATGAGATTGCAACAAGAGATTATCTTAAGTTACAGGGTGTATATAATAAATTTATGAATACATCAATTTCAAGTATTAAGGAGCGTCACAAGGCATTAGATTCAATTCGCCCAATTTTTAGAAAGTACAATGAGGTTGCACCTGCTGTTAATAGTATTAGTGAAACTTTTGAAGATAAAGTAAAAAATGATTATGAGCCGATTGTAGTTTCTGGTGATGAAGAGGCTCGTAGAGATACTATTAAGAAATTAGAGGAATTATCTAAGGGACTTAACGCTCAGCATCGTGGTAGTTTGAAGGAACATAGAGATCGTGCTGATATGGTTAATCTTAAGAATAAGATTAAGGAAACGCTAGATTACCTAAAAGATAGAGGTAACAGAATTTATGATAATAATAGGGTTTCTGATTTGTTTTTGGAAATCAGAGATCTTGCAGATACTTATGTTAAGGCTAAAAGACATGACGCAGAAGAGAGGATTCGTCTTGAGGCTGAAAATGAAGAGGAAGCATTGGCTGAGATTGAAGAGTGGAGACCAAAAACAAAGATGGGTGTTACTAGATTTGAGTCTGCACTTAACTTAAAGAGTGAATGTCAAGCTATTGCTAATTCATTTTCTAGTGTTGTAAATGCTAGAAATGATTTAAAGGGCTTTACAGATGAATTAATTGCTGATAATCGTAAAGTTATGCATGCAGAGGATCTTATACTTGCAAATAATAGATTTTACGATAATGGTGTTAAACAAATTATCAATTATTACAGCAAGGATCCAATGTTTATTCCAGAGCATTGTGGAGAGAATTCTAAAATGTATACCAAGGAACAGTTCAGAGAGCAGTTTAAGAGAATTGATGTTGATGGTATTTCAAATGAGGATTTTGCGTTGGTTTCATATGCGGCTGTGATGGATCATAATACAATTAATCCAGAGGATGGTATGAAAAAGTGGAATCATAAGCAGTATTCTTACGTTGATTCATTTTATAGAAACAGAACAATGTTTACTTTAGATATGGCATTGACTTCACCTAGAGCATCTATGAGTAAGAATTTCCTTGGATTTACACTTGTGCCTGCTAGAAACAGAGCAAAGGAAGCTATTGAAGCATATAATAATGGTGATAAATCCTTACTTGCAGATATTATGGCAAAAGGAATGGAAGAAATCAATAAAGAGTGTTATAAGATGGGAGATATTTCAATTCAGAAGGGACATAATTTTGCTTATAACACAGAGTTACTTTCTAAGATGATTAACTTCACAAAGAAGGATCCAGAATTATATGCAGCTGTTAAGGAGAGAATGGACCAGAAGGATCCAGAGATTAGGGAACTCATCACTGATAATATGAGATTAAAGAGATACTTAGATGAATCACTTGATTCTAGGGCTAAGCTTGAAAAGGCAGCAAAAATGAAGACACCTCTTTCTCCTGCAGTGAAAAAAGAATGCATAAATAAGATTGTTAGATATGAAATTGTTGCATATACACAGAACATTAATAATCAGGAAATGATTGATACTAATCCTGCGGTTGTTGAATACAGAGAAACACTTAGTGATAAGATAATGCATCCTGACAAGTATGATGTTACTATGGAAGATATTCATATTGGAGAGCAGGTGCTTGTAAATGAAGCTATTAAGCCAGTTCGCCAGATTTATCATAGACTTCGTAGTCAAAAGGGTCGTAATCAACTTGGTGAGACAACCTTGGAAATTACATCAGATTTCAACCCTGGAATATCTGAGAGAAATATTTTGAGGGACCTTGATAAGCTTGATAAAAAGATTTCAGATATTCATAGTAAGAGTATTCTTGAAATAAGGAATAAGACTAAGCAGGTTGAAGCTCAGGTTAAGCAGAAGAATGCACAGCCAAAGGCACAGCCTAAGCCAAAGGGACCTGCAATGTAATTATAAATATTATTGTGTAGAATATATGATTTTATGAGGAAGGGTACGTGTTGAAAAATACGTACTCTTTTTTATGTCTATATGGTAGAATGTTCATAACTATGGTAAAAACATATAAAGTAGCCATAAGGGTACTATTATTATTAAAAGTCGTAATATATAATAAAAATCATTAAGAAATGGAGGTTTGATAATGGGATACATTAAAGTACCTAAGGTTTTTGAGAAACTAAAAAAAGCTGAAGAACTGTATTCACCCGTTATCATGATGGCAGGAAATGGTTATGGAAAAAGCGCTGCTGTTGACTACTTCTACAGAAGAAAAAATCCGGTTGTTTTAAGATGCAAGGATGGTGAAATTCTTGAAACCCCTGATGTTGAATCGATTAGGGGAAATGTAGTTATTGTAGAAGATATGCAGTGGTTATCCGAAGAAGAATCTATTAATTATTTACGTAAATTGCTTAATACGCCAGGACTTCAAGTTGTTATGCTTACAAGGGGGTGTGTTCCTAAATATCTTGCAAGTGAAGATATGGAATATGGTTTTGTGCGTATTCAAGAAAAAGATTTTGTTTTTGGCGAAAAAGAGGTTGCAGAGTTCTTTGAAGACAGGGGAGTTCCAATTCATCCAGATGATATTCCTAAGGTCACTAAGGCGTCTGGCGGATATGTATGTGCAATATATTGCTATACCCTTAGAATGGAAAACGGAGAGAGATATTCTGAGGATATGAAGGAAACGACCTGGCAGGACATGTATCATCTTTGGGATGGTCGTGTTTATGTTCAATGGAGCGATGAATTCACTCATTTTGCATTAAGTGTTTGCCGTTATGATGAATTTACAAGGGAGATGGCAGAGTATCTTACAGGTAATAAGAACATTGGTGAATTGATTGAGTACTGCAGGGAGACGATGAGTCAGCTTTCGTTTCGATCTGGAGGATGCTATTCTATTAGACCTGAGGTTAGGAAGTTTTATTGTTGGAAGCAAACCCTATCTTGGTCTAAAGAAGAAATCCAAGAAAACTATCGAAGAGCGGCTGATTATTATGAGATGAAGGATGATATTCCTAATGCGCTTAAGTACTATAAAAAGGCACATGCTTATCAGCGTGTTAAGGAATTGTTGATTCGTAATGCCAATACTCATCCCGGTAATGGTCATTATGTTGAAACTAAGGAGTATTACCTTGAACTTCCTAGGGAAGAACTTAAGGAAATGCCGGTTTTAATGGCTGGAATGAGTATGCTTTATGACCTTATCTTGATGCCTGAAAAATCAGATGAGTGGTATTATGAATTAGAGGCATTTGAGCGAAATAAAAGAAATAGTAGAGAAAAGAGAAAAGAAGCTAGAACCAGACTTGCATATCTTGATATTGCCCTACCACATAAGGGTACAAAGGGGATTCTTAGAGTTATGAGGAATGTGTTCACTCTCATGCAAAAGGGAGATGTCGTTCTTCCTGAGTTTGCTGCGACGGGTAACATGCCTTCGGTTATGAATGGTGGACTTGACTTTTGTGAGTGGTCGAAGAGCGATATACAGATTGCGAAGTTTATGGGTAAACCGGTTGAAAAAATAACTGGAAAATTTGGAAATGGATTGGTTACGGTTGCCCTTGCGGAGAGCGGTTTTGAGAAGGGAACAATGTCTCAATATGAGGTTCTAACCAGGTGTAATGATTGCTTTGAGAAAGCGGCTCATGGAGGTAAGATTGAAATGTGCTTTGTTGCAGTTGGAATACAGGTGCGACAGCATATTGTTGAGGGGCAGCTTCCATCAGCTAGAAGGACATATGAATCATTTTTAGAGAAAGCTAAGAAGGAGGGTGCAAACCAGCTTCTTCCAAATCTTGAGGCATTTAATGTGTGGCTAAATCTTTTTGGTGGCACAAATGAGAAGGTTAGAGAATATGTTGAATCAATTCCAGAAGCGAAGGTTTCATTCTGTATTCTTGATAGATATCGACAGATGGTTAAGCTTAGGAGTTTAATTGCAGAAAATCGATTAGAAGAAGCACTTGATTTATCGCGTTTCTTGACGGGATACTTTGTTTCATATGAAAGATATTTTCATTGGATGGAAAACGAGGTATTGAAGGCGGTTATTCTTAATCGACTTGGAGATAGCCACTGGAAGACATGTTTACATTCTGCACTTAAAAAAGCTGAAGAGTACCATTTTGTTAGGCTTGTTTCGATTGAAGGAACAGCTGTGTTACCGTTAATAATTGAAATGGATGATGAGGGTGCATTTAGTGATATTGATGAAGAATTTATCAATCAAGTGCGAGATGAATGCTTTAAGGTAGCATCTTTCTATCCGGATTATTTGAAGTATATTCCAAAAGAAGTAATCACACTAACAAAAAGGGAAAAACAAGTATTATCAATGCTTTGTGCAGGGATGAGTATGGACAATATTTGTAAGGAACTGGGAATAAGCTATGATGGCTTAAAGAAACATAATAAGAATATTTATAAAAAATTAGGCGTAAAACGTCGGGCTGAGGCTGAACGCAAGGCTTCACAGCTGGGACTTGTGTTCAGAGGAGAGTAGTGTTAAACGGAGGTAGCACGATGAAATGGAAGGAAAATGTAATATTTGAAAAAGAAAACGAGGTAGTATGGGTCTGCCTTGGGAAGAAGAAAAAAAGAATTGAAGAAGATGATTTATTTATTGCGAAGTTAATGGATGAGGGAGTTGTCGATGACACTGAGCTTTTGAAAAAAGTTACAGATGAGACCAAAGGAGACGATATTAGTTCTGGTTTTCGTCTTGCGCAATTTGTTGAGGATTATGGAGAGTATATTGCGGCGGGAGCAAAATCAGCAGTTTTTGATATTTAATACCGACAATAATTTTTAAGGAGTGAAAAAATGAATAATCAATATCAGGGAGGAAATGGAAAATATCCAAATGGAGGACAAAACCCGTATAATCGGCAGATGCCAAATGGTCAAATGCCGAATGGCCAAATGCCAAATGGAGGACAAAACCCGTATAATCGGCAGATGCCAAATGGAGGGCAAAACCCATATCAAGGCCAAATGCCAAATGGAGGGCAAAACCCATATCAAGGCCAAATGCCAAATGGGGGACCAAACCCATATAATCGGCAGATGCCAAATGGAGGGCAAAATCCGTATAATCGGCAGATGCCAAATGGGGGACCGCAGAAGAAACCGAAAAAGGCTGGAAAAGTGGTTCTTGGAATCATCATTGGTATTGTCGTTCTCTTTATTATCTTTATGTTGATTCCTACGGATAGTGAGACAGGCAATGATGGGAAGACTAAGAATGAAGCAGATGTCTCTAATTCTGGGGAAAATGGCAAAAATGGTAATAAGAAAAAGCAAGATGTCGATATTATAGATGTTGACAGCGATGCTAAATCGGCTACTGTTATGATATATATGAATGGATCCGATTTGGAGTCGAAGGCGGGACAAGCATCGATGGATATTTCTGAGATGCTTGCTTCGGGAATCGGAGAAAATGTAAATGTTATTATCCAGACTATGGGAACCAAGAAATGGCATGACTACGGTATTTCTTCGAAAACTTCTCAGAGATATCAGGTTGTTAATGGAGAATTAGAGCTTATTCAGGATAATCTAGGTCAGTTAGATTGTACAGCTAAGGATACATTATCTGACTATATTGGTTTTTGTAAGAATAATTTTCCTGCAGATAGATATTACTTTGTTTTCTGGAATCATGGTGGAGGCCCAGTTTACGGCTTTGGCTATGATCAGTGGCAGGATGAAAATTCAAGTTTGACAATTAATGAAATGGCAAAAGCATTCGAAGAAAACAATGATGTTCATTTTGAAATCATTGGAATGGATTGCTGTATTATGGCGAGTCTCGAGACTTGCTATGCCTTAGCACCATATTGCAAGTATACACTTCTTTCTGAGGACTTTGAATCTGGCCTTGGATGGAGCTATAAGAGGTGGATGAAGAAGCTTGAAAGGAATCCGGGTATTTCAGCGCCGATTCTTGGAAAGTGTATTATTGACGACGTTATTAAAACAAATGAAAATAGTGAATATGGTGATTCTGTATGTATGGGCCTTTATAATGAATCTACTATTTATAATCTATTTGATGCTTGGACGGAATACGCATATAAAAATGAAAACCAGCTTAGCGAATATAATTACAGCCGCGTCCATAGGGCGAAGGGAAGAGGATTCTTTGATAATCTGGTAGATTCAATTTTCGATATTTGGTCAGAGGATGAAAGTGATGTAACAATATCTGACTACTATATTACAGATATGCTTGCTTTGGTTGAAGAGACTGATAAGGATAGTGATGAGGCAAAGAATTTAACGTCTACATTGAAGGCTTGTGTTGCATATTATGGCCATTCTTCAGATACAAATGAGTTAACAGGACTTGCAGTATCAATTCCATATGGCGATAGGAAGTTTTACAATCAATTGAAGAGGGTTTACAAGCAAATTGATATCGAAGATAACTATATTAAATGGTTAGGAGGCTTTGTTTCTGGTTCTAATTCGGATGATTATTATAATTATGACGAATTTGAAGAAGAGTGGAACGGTTGGGCAGATTACGAAGAAGAGTATGGTAGTAATGCTAGTAACGGCGAAACCGGAGAATATGCCTACGATTACGATGAGGGTGACTACTTTGGTTATGAAGATGAATCTTCTGACGATTGGGTTTATGACTATCAGGAAGAACTCTGGTACTTATATGAGGACGATGTGCTTTATCTATATGATGAGGAAACTGATACTTTGTTCTACTATGATGAGTATTATGACGAGATATATTATTATGATGAAAAAGAAGATGACTGGTTCCTTTTTGAATAAGAAATACGGTATTTTGTTGTAAATGAAAATAAAAAAACAGTCAAGGTAGCCATAGGGGTACTATACTTTTTAAAGTACTAATAATAGAATTGTTTTCGTAAATGAAAAGGATATTTAGTTATCTAAACAAATTAAGAGGAGGAAAAGAAACTATGAGAAAGAAAATTTTAGCAATGATGATGGTAGGTATGCTTTCAGCATTTACACTCGCAGGATGTGGAAGTGATGATGCATCATCTACAAAGACAGAGACAGCAAGCAAGACATCAGAAGAAACATCCACAGAGGAGACATCTTCAGAAGAGGCTACTTCAGAGGAAGATACAGAAGAAGCTGAAGATAGTAGCTCAAGCGAAGAAGGAAGTGTTTGGGATAACTTCGATGAGTTTTATGCAGGTGTAACAGACGATGAGAATACATATATGTTGCTTGCATTTGGTCAGGATGGTGCGCTTGGTTGTGTAATGTTCGTTGATGTTAATACTAAGGAAAGTGGTTCATGGGTTGGCGATGTTACAATCGATGAAGAAACTGGAGTATTATCAATTTCAGATGAATCAAATGGAACAGCACTTGGTTTCACTGTTGAAGAGTATGAAGATGGATATTTGCTTGACATGGGAGATGTTGGAGCAGCAGTTGTTGGAGCGGTTGAGCAGTCAGAATTTGAAGAAGCAGCTAATGCAATTGATGAAGGAAGCGTTCCACAGTTCTAATTATAGTATTACTAAGGTTTTACTGGAAGGAGTGTTCCAGGATATTTTAAGGGAGAGGTCTCTGATTGAGAGCGGTTTTCAACAGAGAAAATATATTTAATCAGTTGGTTTTAATTATCCGGCTGAAGAAAGAGTCCCTACCATAGGCAATAGTTTATGGTAGGGACTTTTTTTGCATAAATTTTCGCAAATTTCGCCTTGAAATATCGATAAATATAAGTACATAAAGTGGTAATATTTACTTGATATCAAATGTAAAAAGGTGTATATTTTTGCTTACATAATTCTATGAAAAATATAATAGGTAAAAAAAATATGATTAGAAAGGTAGATGCTTATGAAAAAAAGTTTTAATAAGGACGATTTTTTGAAAAGAGTTTTACTTCAGGTGATTACATGTATGTTCGCAGTAATGCTTTCATTTTCTTTTACGGGGTGCATGCATAAAGATGTGAATGTACCAGCATCCGAGGGAGATGTTCATGGAGATAAGGATGATGACATTGATGATATTGATGATGATGACATTGATGATATCGATGATGAAATCAATAAAGGTCTTGATGATTTAGATGATGAACTCGATGACATTGACGATGAGATTGATGATATTGACGACGAAATCGATGATGATTTGGATGATATATATGATGAAGTTGAGGACTATAATAACAGTGGCGTAAGCAAGAATGAGAATGATCCTTCAGGCTTTGTGCTTCTTTCAGATGTCGTTCCGGAGGTTATTCAGGAGATTCGCTATTATTCTACATATAACTTTGTAGGTGATAGAATTGATGGATATGAGGAACCTTGTGCGCTTATGACAAAGGAGGGTGCAGAAGCTCTTAAGAAAGCAAGTGATGAAGCTATTTCAAAGGGATATAGACTTAAGATATATGATGCATATCGTCCACAGAGAGCGGTTGACAACTTTGTTTCATGGGCCGAGGATCTTGATGATACCAGGATGAAAAAATACTTCTATCCTGACCTTGATAAATCGGTTCTTTTTGACCAGGTATACATTGCAGCTAAGTCTGGACATAGTAGAGGAAGCACTGTCGATTTGACACTCTTTGATATGAATACTGAAAAAGAGGTTGATATGGGTGGAACCTTTGATTACTTCGGTATAGAATCACATCCAGATTACAAGGGAAAAGACTTAAGTAAGCAGCAATATAAGAATCGTATGATTTTAAAGAAGATTATGGTAGGTAATGGTTTTGAACCTGTTGAGACAGAGTGGTGGCACTTTACATTAAAGGATGAACCATATCCAGATACATATTTTAACTTTCCGGTTGATGCCGATGTAGTTGACAAGGATTGATGTGATACAGTTAAAATCTATAAGGTAAAAGTTAGATAATAAAGGTGTTTAAAACACTAAATTTAAATCACTAAATAAATAGAATAGGAGATTAAAATTATGGAATTTACAACAGATATTTTTAAGCAGTTTGACAAGAAGTGGGCACTTCTTACAGCAGGAAATAAGGAAAAGTTTAACACAATGACAATTAGCTGGGGTGGACTTGGAACCATCTGGAATAAGCCTGTGGCAACTGTTTATGTGAGAAATACAAGATATACTCATGAGTTTATGGATAATAATGAGTATTTTACAGTAAGTTTTTATCCAGAGGAGTGCAAATCAGTTTTAGGAGTTCTTGGTTCAAAATCAGGAAGAGATATGGACAAGATGAAGGAAAGCGGACTTACTCCAAAGGAAATTGAAAAAGGAATTACATTTGCAGAGGCAGAGGTAACTCTTGTTTGTAAGAAACTCTTTATGCAGGAACTCTCACCTGAAAGTATTATCGATGCCGATGCAAAGGCATTTTATGCAAGTGATGCGCCACATGACATGTATATTGGTGAGGTAGTTGAAATAATCTAAAAGTGGAAGATTTGATTTGTTTTAAAAAAGCGAGAATTTAAGTATAAATGACGCTGTTGTCACAAAATCTTAATTATTTTCGAGGTCAAAATTGTGACAAAATCTTACAAAAAAATTAAGGGTAAAAATGCCCAAAATTCAAGGGTATTTTGAGAAAAAAGATAAAATAAATGGATAAAACGAAAAATTATCGTCACTTTTGTTGTGCAATTTGCACAAAAATGATGATGAATTTTTGTGCATTTTGCCATTTATTTTATTTTTTTGATGTGATAAAGTAACAAGGAATTGAAAAGACGGTGGCAGAATACTGCGTGTTTACAATGTAGGAGGCTTAAAAGAAACGGAACTTTTAATGATCTCCAGATATTTGGAGATCACACAGTTTTTGATGTTCAAGTCATTTTCAAAAAATTATAATTTTTTTAAAAGGAGGAACTTAAGTAATGAAGATTACTAAAGACATGAAAAAAGCTCTATCAGCTCTTCTTGCTGCTGCATTAGTAGTAACAGGAGCTCCAGTTCAAAACGCACAGGCTGAAGAACCTACAGAGGCATCTACAGATAAACTTGGTGATAATGAGTATAAAGTTGTGATGACATACTGTTCAGGTCTTACTTCAGGTCATGTTGACTGGGGGGAGGAGACTGGTGATCAGGGATGGGATTGTGATTCTGTAGTTGTAGATATGGACAATCTTAAAGAATCATATGAGCTTTCATACAAAGCAGCAAAGGATGCTCCTTACCTTGGAATGGGTATTATTGAAGTACCAAAGATTACAGATGCTACACAGGTTGCTGAATTTGGTGGATTCTTCAAACTTGTGCCTACAGCTATTAAAGTAAATGATACAAAGTATGCTATTGATTATAACGTAAATTCAACATGTTATAAGGATGGCAAGGCTGCTAACGGTATGAGATGGAATCTTGTTAACGAGTACAACAGTTATTGTACATATGATGCAGAGGCTGATAAGTTCGTAGACATAGTTAATGATGAAGATCATAGTACAGTTTCATCTTCTGCTGGTGTTTCTAATAGTACAACAGTTAACAACGTACCAGATAAAATCAATGTTACAGCTGGAGATACAGTATCTTATGTATTTACAGTAGAAAATGTTGAGACTGCTTCAGAAGAGACTGATGTAACTTCTGAGTCAGCTGTATCTTCCGAGCCTGCTGTAACAGATACTCCTGAATCACTTGATCCTGAAGCAATTAAAATTGAGATGGAAGCTTATTGTTCAGGTAGTACTTCTGGTGAAACAGATTGGGCTGAGCAGTGTTGGAATGGTAATTCTATAACAATTGATTCAACATCACCCTCATCATTTAATGTATCTACGAATTCATCAGTTTCTGCATCATATGTAGTGTAATTGTTGTACTGGTTAACAAGTGTCCATCTAATACCACCTGT
>JAILNN010000006.1 GCA_024691565.1 Lachnospiraceae bacterium
AAGAATTATGAGAAAAGGCATAAGTATCTGTATTAGTATTGCGATGTTTTTTTCAAGTGCGTCTATTTGTAAGGAAGAAGCACGTGCTGATGGTGTTTCTGGATTAACAGCAACGGAAGAAACTGATGCGACATTTAGTGATGGGAATGGGATATCATTTACTTATAAGGTTGTTTCTGGAACAAGCGTTGAAATTACAAAATATACTGGTGAAGCGACTGAAATTGAAATTCCTAAAACGTTTATATCAGATGATACAACTTACAGTATTGTTGGAATTGGGAAAAAGTCGTTTTATGATTCAAAGGTCACTAGTGTTGTTCTTCCTGAAAGTGTGACATATATATTATCATTCGCATTTGCATATTCTGATCTTATTAAAATTGATTTGCCTGATACTATTGAAAGTATTGAAAGTCGGGCATTTTATAATAGCGATTTAAGTGAGATGTCTAGATTACCCCAAAATCTAAAAGTAATTGAAGAGAGTGTATTTTATTCTACTGAATTAAAAGTAATACCAAGTTTTCCTGAGGGATTAGTGACTATTGGAAGCTCTGCGTTTGGGAATTGTGATAAATTGACTGAATTGCCAGAATTACCAGATGGATTAGCGACTATTGGAAGCTCTGCGTTTGGTAATTGTGATAAATTGACTGAATTGCCAGAATTACCAGATGGATTAGAATCAATTGGGGATCGGGCATTCTGTAACTGTAATAAATTGACTGAATTGCCAGAATTACCAGATGGATTAGAATCAATTGGGGATTGGGCATTCTATAACTGTAAAAAAATAAAGGCTCCATCTAGCTTTCCTGAGTCCTTAACAAATATTGGGTCATATGCTTTTTATGGATGTATTGGGGCAGATAAGCTATACATTGGAAAGAATCTTGTAAAAATTGGATATTGTTTTGCTCCAAATGATAATTTGACTGAGATTAAAGTTTCTGAAGAAAATCCAATATATGATAATAGAGACGATTGTAATGGTATTTTTGAAAAATCAACTTATAAATTAGTTTTTTGTTGTGGTATTACAGAAATACCGGAAGAAACAAGAATTATTGGGTCATATGCTTTTTATGGAGATACTATGACTGATTTTGAAATGCCTGATTCTATTGAGATTATAGAAGAATCTGCATTTTGTAATTGCCAAAATTTAAAAACAATCACCTTTTCTAAGAATCTTTTGTATATAGGCGGGTATTGTTTTGATGGTTGTAGTAGCATGAAAGAATTAACTATTCCAGGGAATGTAAAGGTTATAGATGAGTATGCGTTTTGTGGAATGAGCGGTTTAAGGACATTAGTAATTGAAGAGGGGGTAATTTCTATTGGAGGAGCGTATTCAGAAAGTAGTGAGCGACCTCATAGCATCAGAAGTGTAACTCTTCCAGAAAGTCTAAAAAATATTTTATCTACTGATTTTTCATATTCTGAGATTATTACTATATCTAGAATAATATCTGGCACTGGCGCTTATACTTCTACAGTCACATGCGGTGCTATTAATGTACCAAGAAAATCTTATGCTGACTGGGTTTATAGTAGATTAAAAAATAATGATTCAAGTAATATATATGATTTCAACTTATATTACAATGGAGAGGCGAATGAGCCTACAGTCGAATATAGTGAAAATGATGAAAATAATTATATATCATATTTGGGTTTTGAAAGGTATATGAATATAGATATAGATGATAGTAAAGAGCACGCATATCGTGTTTATGGAGTGCCTGATTACTTTGATTCGAATTGCGATATTACAGTTGAAGATGAAAGTGTTGCAGTAGCAAAGTATCAAAATGGGTGCTTAGTTATTAATCCTATTTCAACAGGAATTACATTGTTACATATGAAGTCGAAAGATGCGCTTGGAACAGAAGGGGTTGCAGTTATAAATGTTTATGATTCTACAAAGGATCTTGATGCTGTTGCCATTAATTCAGTTATTGATAAAATCAAGCTGATTGATAATGAAATTTCATATCCTGAGGATTGTGAGATTATAGAAAATGCAGGTGAAGCGTATGAAAATCTAAGTAGTTATCAGAAGAAGAAATTTGATAGTTCATATTTGGAGATTCTCGAAAATGCTGAGAGTGAGATTAATCGGCTTAAAACGGAATATGATAATAAAGTTTCGGCTGCTACTGAGGTTAAGAATTTAATTGATAGTTTTATAAGAGGGGGAATTGAGTTTTCAGAGGAATGTAATTCTAAATTAACAGAAATTGAAGAAAAATATAGTGATTTGGATGCTGACTTCAAATATATAGTTGATAACTATGATGATTTTGTAGAAGCAAGAAATGAATATAATCAACTAAAAGCAAAAGATAATCAGGATAAAGCTGACGCGGTTTCTGAGATGATTGTTAATCTTGCAAATTGGGATGGTACGCTTGAAAATAGCGATCAGATAACGGATGCCAGAATAGCGTATGGTTCACTTACAGATGAACAAAAGGCTTTGGTTAGTAGTGATAGTTTGAAGATGCTTGAATTATATGAGGCAAAGCTTGAAAAATTAAGGCAGGAGTCAAGTGTACCAGATGAAACAGATGAACCTGTTATTAGCGAAGAAACAAATGTGACTGCCGTTCCTCAAACTGAGGAGCCTGTGAATACTACTGCCGTTCCTCAAACTGAGGAGCCTGTGAATACTACTGCCGTTCCTACTAAAGAACCTATCGAAGAAACTAGTGCACCAACTACTGCACCAACTACTGCTAAGCCAAGTCAAATTGATGTAGATATTGACTCTTTATCAACAGCTTCACCACAGGGTGAAGCTAGTAGTTCGAGTTCTTCGTCAAATAGCTCTGCAACTACGGCACCAATAGTAATAGCTTATTACACAACGGCAAATACCATAAGTGATTCGGTAGATGAAAATTTTGAAATATCTGTTAAATCTACAGTTGTAAAAAATCGAACCTATGTTTTTGCAGGAAAGTATGGAAAGGCAAAACAAGTAAGGTATGTTAAGGCCGCTAAGATTAGTTGGGATTTACAGAGTGGAGTTACTTTATATAGGATTTACAGATCTGAAACAGAAGATGGTGAATATAATGTAATTAATGAAACAACTAAGAATACATATTCTGATTCAAAAGTAAAATATGGCAAAAAGTATTTTTATAGGGTTCAATGTGTAAAAGGTGAAACAACCTATTCGTCTACTTTTGCTAGCGCAGAAATTCCAACGACTCTTATCAAACCAGTTTTAAAGGTAAAGAGTAAGGCTGGAAAATTTATTATGCTTTCTTATAAAAAATCAGAAGGAGAATTTCAAGAAGTAGAAGTTTTGAGCGGTAAGAAGTGGATTAAAGCAAAAACAATGTGTGGAAAGATTTCACCTAATAAGGTTAGTCGTCCTTTGAATTCTACAAAATTTTATGTAAGAGTGCGAACATATACAAAGAGTAATGGAAAGAAGATTTATAGTAAGTGGTCTAAGAAAATATATGTTTAATTATTAACTAGAGAATCAAACAGCATTGAAAAGAGGGATGTATTATGAGAAATATAATAGCATTAAGTCGAAAAGTTAATAAAGGAGTAAGTATTTGTCTGTCAATTGCTATGGTTATTTCATCATTTACTTGCATACATGTTGTTGCAGATTCTAGGGAAAGTTATGTCTTAAGTGAAACTGCTGAAGGGACGTATTCTGATGGTAATGGACTAGAGTTTAATTATAGTATTATATCTGATTCGGAAATTGAAATTACAGAGTACACTGGGTCAGCAACTGATATTGAGATTCCAGAATCTATTGAAGATGGTAAGGAGTATTTCATTAAGGGAATAGGAGAGAGAGCATTTTATAATTCAAATATTAAAACGGTTGTATTTCCTGAAGGAATTGAATATATAGGTGATAATGCATTTAGTTCTTGTGATAATTTAACTGTACCATCTGAGTTTCCAGAAAGTCTTATATCAATAGGTGATAACGCTTTTTATGGATGTGTAAGCGCTAAATCTTTATATTTGGGCGCTAATATTGAAGCGATAGGTGAAAATTGTATTCCAAAAGAAAAATTAACAAAGATAACTGTATCGATGGATAATAAAAAATATGATAGTAGAGACAATTGCAACGCTGTTTTTGAAAAAGCAACTTTTAGATTAGTTTTAGGTTGTGTAAATACTGTTATTCCACAAAATACTGTTATAATTGGAGAATGTGCTTTTTATGGAGTGAGTATCACTAAATTACAATTACCAGATTCAGTTAAAATCCTTGAAAAACAAGCATTTGCAAAATGTACATACCTAAATGAAATTGATTTTTCTAAAGGTCTTATTTATATTGGAGAACAATGTTTTAGTTATAATAGTAGTTTAATAAATCTCACAATACCTGGAACTGTTAAAGTGGTTGATTGCAGAGCATTCGAATATTGTTTTGACCTACAAAATCTAGTAATTGAAGAGGGTGTTGTTTCATTGGGAGGTGATTTTGAAAGGGTCTTTTTGGCATGTAATAATTTAGAAATAATCACTTTACCAGAGAGTTTAAAAAACATAAATGAATATGAGTTCGATGATTCGCTAGGAAATAGTAAAGTAAAAACTGAAATTAGATTACCTAATAATTCTTATGCTGAGTGGAAGATTAATTACAATATAGATCATGCTAATATTAATTATGCTAATATTAATGAGGCTTTCTATACCATTGTTAATACTGGGAATGCTCAAAATCCAATTGTTGAATATGATAAGGAAGATGCAAATGCTGATAATTATACTAGGAGGATAACTTATTCTAATTATTATAGTATTGATATCACTAAGAGTGGTTCTTATAAGAATATGGTTTATATTGATAATGATCAAACAGGAGTTGCAATCGATTTATTAAATGTATCAATAGATGATACAAGTGTAGTATCAAGTATTTCGATGTTGGAGATAATACCATTATCAGAAGGAATTACTTTGGTGCATTTGAAATCAAAAGATGCCTTAGGTGTTGAGTCTATTACCGTTGTAAATGTCTATGACTCTACAAAGGATACTGATGCTATTGCAATTGATAATGTAGTAGAAAAAATTAATGCATTAGATAGAGAACTTATATATCCAGATGATGTGGATAGCATTTCAGATGCGAGAGATGCATATGATAGTTTGACTGATGTTCAAAAATACAAGATGGATGATTCATATTTGGAAATTCTTGAAAATGCAGAGAGTGAAATTGTAAATCTTAAAGTTGAGTATGAAAAAAACTTGGCAACCGTTGAGGAGATAAAATCATCGATTGAGAGTCTTGCTGATGAAGTTGCTGAGTACTCTGATACTTACAATTCCAAGTTAACAGCAATTGAGAGTAAATATAATAGTTTAGAAGAAAGATTTAAGAAGCTTGTAGATAATTACACTAGTCTTGTTAATGCGAGAGAAGCGTATAACAAACTAAAGAGAGAAGATGATATCGAAAAGGCAAATGTTGTTATAGATAAGATTGCCGATTTAGTGAATTGGGATGGTACTCTTGAAAATGGATATCAAGTTACAGAGACAAGAATTGCCTATGGTAATCTTACGGATGCGCAGAAATTAATCGTTGGAGAAGATAATTTAAAAATACTTGAAACATATGAGTATAAACTTGATCAGTTAAAGAAAGCATCTGCTGCGACGGCAAAACCTACTGAACCAGTTGAGGTAACTGAGACGGAAGAACCAAAGGAAACTTCTACTCCAGTTGTAACTAAGATTCCAGAAACTGAGGAACCAGTAAAAGTAACAGAGACTCCTACAGAAGCACCAGTCAAGGAGACGAGTAGTCCTAAGATAGTAACACCTGTTCCAACTAACGCAAGTGCGACACCATATCCAACTGCTTCACCTAATAGTAGCGGTTCTAGTGGAGTTAGTTCATCAGTGAACATTCTTACTACAGCAACTCCAAATGTTTCATCAGCGACTAATGCTTCATCACAAGATATAGTTAATAAAGATTTTAAAGTTTTAACCAATTCTGCAGAGGTAAAGAATCGTACTCTTGTTTTAAAAGGAAAATATGGTAAAGCAAAACAAGTGAAATATGTTAAGGTGGCTAAGATTAGTTGGGATATTCAGAGTGGAGCGACTTTATACAGGGTATATAGGTCTGGAACAGAGGATGGTGAATATAAGGTTATTTCTGAAACAACAAATAATACATATTATGATTCAGCTGTAAATTATGGCGATAAGTATTATTACAAAGTACAGTGTGTAAAAGATGATTCATCATATTCCTCTGAGCCTAGTGGCGTAGACATTTCTCAAAGCATTATTAAGCCAGTTGTAAAAGTAAAGAGTAAAGCTGGTAAATATATAATGTTAAATTATAAGAAATCAGAAGGAGAGTATCAGGAAGTTCGAGTTTTAAGTGGAAAGAAGTGGGTTAAAGTTAAAACCATGTGTGGAAAGATTTCTCCTAACAAGGTAAGTCGTCCTTTGAATTCAACAGGCTTTTATTTGAAAGTAAGAACATATACAAAATCTAAAGAAAAGAAGATTTACAGTAAGTGGTCAAAGAAGATTCGTGTTTAAATTATTCTCTAGAATTATCAGCGTTACCTAGAGGGTAATGAAGTTTATTAGTTTATATGTGTAAAGAGGGTAGAATATGAAGATTACTAATAGAATATTTAATAAAAAACTAAATAGAAAGCTTCATAAAGGTATAGGTATATATATGGTTTTTGCAATGTTTATTGTATCTTTACCATGTAGTAGTGCGCAATCTGCTTCAAAAACTGATAGTTCTCTGAATACATCGAAATTATATGAGGGTGCAATTAATCTTAGAGAATCCAGCACAGAAGCTTCAGTGTCTTCAGATGATACTACTGGAACATATGCTGATGAAAATGGTTTAGAGTTTACATATACAATTATATCTGATACAGAAGTTGAAATAACTGAGTATACAGGAAAACTCACTGAAATTGAAATACCAGCTTATGTACAAAAGGATAAGGTATATAGTGTAAGAGGAATAGGAGAAAAAGCATTTTATAATTCAATAGTGAAAAGTGTTATTATACCAAATGGTGTTACGTATATTTCTAATTATGCATTTGAATATTCTTCTCTAAGAACTATTGAATTTCCTGAGTCACTTGTGAGTATTGGTGGGGGGGCTTTCCTTTCATGTCGGTATTTGAAAAATCCGTTAAACTTGCCAGATGGAATAGAAGTAATTGGAATTAATGCTTTTCGTGATTGTAGAAATATTACAGCACCGATGAGTCTGCCAAGCAGCTTGTGTTCAATAGGAAACTATGCATTCTATGGCTGTGATGGAAATGAAAAAATAGTCATTGGGGATAAACTTGAAACAATAGGATATGATTTTGTGCCTAAAGATGAATTAAAAGAGGTAATTGTTTCAGAGAATAATAAAAAATATGATAGTAGGGATAATTGTAACGGCATTATTGAAAAAGCGTCTCTAAAACTTGTTTTTGGATGCAATATTACAGATATTCCTAAAGAAACCATTAGTATTGGAAAGGCTTCATTTTATAATACAGATATAACAAAGGTTACTATGCCTGATTCTGTGAGAATAGTCGAAGATAATGCCTTTCAAAGTTGTAATAGTTTAAAAACAATTAATTTCTCTGATAATTTAATTTACATTGGTAAAAATAGTTTTTATGAGTGTGATTCCTTAGAAAAATTGACAATACCGGGAAATGTAAGAGTTATTGATGCAGAAGCATTTAGTAATTGCTATAGTTTGACCACTTTAGTAATTGAGGAAGGTGTTATTTCTATAGGTGGTTGTTATAGCGGTAGTTTTCAGGGATGTAGTATGCTTACCAAAATCACTTTACCTGAAAGTTTAAAAAACATACCAGATGAAGAGTTTATTGCCACTATGCAATCAGGTTTTGGGGTGAAAGTTTTTCTTCCAAGTGATTCGTATGCTGATTATATTATGATGAGAAATAAGGAGCGTTACAAAGATGATATAAATCTAACAATTGCATACAACGGTGAAGCACAAAATCCTATTGAGGAAGAAAATGAGGATATTTATAGTTACCCGAGTGGTTATTATAACTATTATAAGAGTACAATAGATGTAGATCGTTTTTGTGATTTTGACTATGGAAATTTAAAATCATATAGTAAGAGTTTTTATAATAATAATTATACTATACAAATAGAAGATGAAAATGTTGCTAAATATCAGTATATTAACGGTACATTTATACTGACACCAAAATCTGAGGGAATTACTGTAGCATATATAGATACTAATAATGGTATTGGAACGAAGACGGCAATAGTTATTCGTGTGTATGATAATGATAAAGATACGGATGGAATAGCTATTAGTAATGTGGTTGAAAAAATAGAATCATTGGATAGAGAACTTTCATATCCAGATGATTATGAAACTGTAAAAGATGTAGTTAGTGCATATGAAGATTTAACAAATATTCAAAAAAATAAAATGGAAGATAGCTATAAACAAATGCTTGAAGCTGCTGATGATGAAATAGAGAATAAAAAGGCTGAATATGATAACAATATAGAAACAGCTAATAGCATAAAAATGATGATTGAGGATATAGCTAATACAGAGATTGAATACACAGAAGAATGTAATAAAAAGATTTCTGAAGTAGAAACAAAGTATAGTAATATGGAGGATTCATTTAAGTATTTGGTTGATAATTATAGCAAGCTTACAAGTGCTAGAATTAAATATAATGAATTAAAAAATGCAGATGATAAAGAAAAAGCCAATGAAGTTGTAGGTTTAATTCATGGTTTATCTAGTTGGGATGGAACACTTAAGAATGGTAATCAAATAAAAGATGTAAGAGCAGCATATGAATCGCTTACTTCTGATCAAAAGTCTTTTGTTAGTTATATGGATTTGCAAATACTTGAAGATTATGAAAAAAAGCTTGCTTTATTAGAAAAAGCTGCTTCATATACAGAGCAGCCTGTTGAAACAGAGAAGCCAACTATAATTGAAACGGAGAAGCCAATAGAGTCTAAGGTACCGGAAACGGTTGCTCCAGTATTGGAAACAGAGTCGCCAGTTGATGAAACCGTAAATCCAACTGATTCTAAAGAAAACACAGAGAACACGGAACAACAAAGTGTTTTAAATAACTTATCAACATTACCGCCACAGGATAATAATAGTCAATCTGAGAATAATTCTTCGTCAAAGGCTTCAGCGACTGCTACGCCAAATACTACGGCGAACACTAATAATACGAGCGTTTTAAGTGATACTGTGGATTGCAATTTTGAAATTGCTGTTAAATCAATAATTGTAAAAAAACGCGCATATGTTTTTTCAGGTGAGTTTGGTAAGGCTAGACAAATTATGTTTATTAAGGCTGTAAATGTTAAATGGGCTTATCAAAAAAATGTTTCATTATATAGGGTGTATCGCTCAAGTACTCCAAATGGTGAGTATAGGGTTATTGGCGAAACTACTAAAAATATTTTTTTAGATAAAAAAGTGGATTATGGTAAGAAATACTTCTATAGGGTTCAGTGTGTTAAAGATGATACTACATATTCATCTGGTTACAAGAAAAGCGCTGTATCAATGAGTCTTATTAAGCCTATTATAAGTATTAAGAATGAAGCAGGAAAATTTATTATGATAAATTATAGGAAATCTGAAGGAGAGTATCAAGAAGTTCAGGTTCTTGTTAATAATAAGTGGATTAGAGCAAATACAATGTGTGGAAAAATTTCACCAGATAAGGTTAGTCGTCCGTTGAATCAAACAAAGTTTTATTTAAGAGTAAGGACGTATACTAAATATAATGGTAAAAAGATTTATAGTAAGTGGTCAAATAGAGTATATGTAAAATAAGTATGGAAAGCGAGGTAAATATAATATGTCATTTAGGACTGTTTTTTTAAATAATAGAATAAAAAGATTTGTTAGCTTTTTTGTTATCCTCGCTTTATTTATTTCGAGTATCTCGTTTGGTAATAATATAGCAGATGCAGAAAGTAGTTCAAGTGTAGACAGTAAGGGATATTTATTAAAGGATAGTGGAAGTTTAAGTATACAAAACGATGTTAATTGGTATTTGAATTATAATTATGTATTAGATGATGAGACGAATACTATTATTATTAATGAGTATACTGGAAATGAATCTGATATTTATATTCCAAATAGTGCTGAGATTAATGGGAGAAACTATACAACTGTAATTAATTGTGATGAAAAGGGTGTTTTTGAGAATAATATAAATATCAAAAATATTAGTTTTGAGAATGGTGTAATTGGTGGCGAAAGTTTAAGTAATCTTTTTAATGCATGTTTAAATTTAGAAAGCATAACATTTAACAACTTTGATACAAGTAATGTAGTAAACATGAATTATATGTTTTCGTGTTGTCAGAATTTAAGACTTCTTGATTTAAGTGATTTCTCATTTGAAAAGGTGACTAATGCAGAAGGTTTTTTTGAAAAAGCGAATATACGAATTATTATTGCTCCTGAAAATATTGTATCATCATTAAATATTGAATTGCCATTTGATATGATTGAGGTAAAAGAGAAAGATTCGTCGGCAAGTGCCTGTTCAGACCTGATGGATGCTTCAGTTGGTTGTGCATTGATTGAGAAAGATTATTTTACGAGCATATGTTCATGGTATGAAGATTTTGAGTATAGTACTGATGATGAGAATAAAAAGATTATTTTAAGAAGATGTCGTAATGAATATAGAAATATTAAGATTTATGAGTATGCATATTGTTATGGAAGATTATTTAAAACAGAAATAGCTAATGAAGGAAATTCTCAATATGGTTTATTTGAAGGCTTTAGTTCTATTAAATCAATAGAAATTGAAGAGGGAGTGGAAGTAGGAGAAGATTTATCTAGAATGTTTTATGGATGCTCTAACTTATCTAGTGTTAGATTTAGTGGACTTAATACAAGTAATGTTAAGAACATGTGTGATATGTTTTGTGGATGTAAAAATTTATGTAGTATTGATTTTAAAAATATTGATACTAGCAATGTAGAGACAATGGAGGGGATGTTTAAAGATTGTTCATCATTGGAGAGGATTGATGTTAGTGAATTTGATACTAGTAATGTTCTATCAATGATAAGTATGTTTGAGGGTTGTGAAAACTTAACATCAGTGGATGTTAGTGTATTTGATACAAGTAAAGTAATGGGTATGGGGAAAATGTTTGCCGGGTGTTCTAGTTTGCTTTTATTAGATCTTAGTGCTTTTTCATTTGATAGTCTTAATTATATACATGGAATTTTTGATCAATCTAGAATAAGAAGGATCATTACTCCGAGTGAATTACCAAATGCCTATGGTGCTTATTTTGAATCTAATATGTATGAAGTGAATAATGGTGAGATTGATACAAAACCTATTACATCATTAGAATTTGCTCCAGTAAATTCTGAATTAATTTCAGGAAGTGCAATTGAAGAATTAGAGAGTTGGTATAGAGATTAT
>JAILNN010000013.1 GCA_024691565.1 Lachnospiraceae bacterium
GTGAAATAGAATTTAGTTTTTTTAGAACATAAATCATATAAATTGTTAGGAGACTAGTATTATGAAGATTGGTTTTATTGGTGCAGGTAACATGGGACATGCTATTATGGGAGGAATTCTTTCTAAGGGACTTGTTTCTAAGGAAGATGTTGTTGCTGCAGATTTAAGTGAAGAGATTAGAAAAAGTGTTAGTGACGAACTTGGAATTAAGATGACAGCTGATAATAAAGAAGTTGCAGGTGCTGTTGATGTGCTTTTCCTTGCGGTTAAGCCAATTTACGGAGAGGCTGTTATTAATGATATTAAGGATGTTATCAAGGCTGAGACGGTTGTTGTTTCAATTATGGCTGGTAGAAATCTTGCTTGGTTAAAGGAGAGACTTGGAGCTGATAAGAAGATTGTTCGTACAATGCCTAATACTCCAGCGCTCGTACTTGAGGCTATGACAGCAATTTGTCCAGGTGAGAATGTTAGCGATTCTGAGCTTGCCAGCGTTTTGGAAATATTTGGAAGTTTTGGTAAGGCATCTGTTGTTAATGAGAATACTATGGATGCTGTTACTGCAGTGAGTGGTAGCTCTCCAGCATATGTATTTATGTTTATTGAGGCTATGGCTGATGCTGCTGTTAAGGAAGGTATGGCTAGAAAGGACGCATATACTTTTGCGGCTCAGGCTGTTCTTGGCAGTGCTAAGATGGTACTTGAGATGGGCAAACATCCGGGAGAACTTAAGGATATGGTTTGTTCACCTGCTGGAACAACAATTGATGCAGTTAAAGTGCTTGAAGAAAAGGGATTTAGAGGTGCTGTTATGGAGGCTATGCACCAGTGCGCTGAGAAATCTAGAACTATATAATTTGGTAAGTCAATTTGATGAGTCAATTTGATGAGTCAATTTGGCAAGTCAACTTGATAAATTAATTTAGTAAGTCAATTTAGCGGCATGATTAAACAGATTGATTTGGTAGACGAGTTTTATAGATAGTTTTGGCGCATATATTAACAAATAAATTGGATTTGAGATTATATAATGGAGTTATGAAATGAGTGGCGTTAAGAAAGAGAATAATAGGGTTAAAAATATAAATATTTCGAATAAAAATATTCGAAATATAAGTATTAAAAAAGGTATAATTTTTTTGATTGCTCTATCTACAGTTGTTTGTATAGCTTGTGCGATTTTTAGTAAACTTAATGGTGACAAGCTTCTTACTACGGGTGCGGGAGATGTTGCGCTTGCAAAGACCTTGGATATTAAGGTTGGTGAGGTTAAGGTTAAAGTCGAAAAGCATAATGAAAAGAAGATGGTCATCACTTGGAAAAAGGTTGATTCGGCTGAGCAATACTATGTATATAGAAGGTCTGAAAAGACTTGTTATAAGCTTGTTGATAAGGTTGAAAAAGCAAAGTTTGTTGATAAAGATATTAAGGCCAGAACAAATTATACATATAAGGTTAAGGCTTTTGCGTCGAGAGGTACACTTGAAAAGCAATTAGGTAGCGATGAAACAGAAAAGACTGTTGAGTCTGGAACTGATGGACAGGTTACTGTGGGAGTTACGACTGCATCGGTTACAAGTGGTGATTTGATTAATGCTAATGAGCAGATGCTTCTTGCTAAATCTAAGAAGGTTAAGGTTTATATTGAACCTAAGAAGGCAAGGGTAGTTATTGGCGGAGAGTGCTTCGTTGAAGGTCTTGCAGCTTATGGTAAGGATTATGTTCCAAAGAACTTTGATTTTGTTCATAAGGTTGGAGTGAATACTACGTCATTCTACACCAGCAATAGTATTTCATATGATGGAACTCTTGTAACTCCTTTGGAGAGGGTTGCGGCGTATAATCCTGATAGAGTGTATTTTTTGATTGGTATTAATGAAGCAAATAATGGTGATCCAAAGGCTACAATTAATAACTTTGATAAGATGAGAAAGATGCTTAAAAAAGTTAATGATAATGTGGAAATTGTGCTTTTAGCGCTTCCTCCTTGTGGAAAGCATTCATCATTAAATGTGCCTACTCCTTCGAAGAGAGATAATTTCAATTCTGAATTTAAAAATTATTCTAAGAAATATGATCAGGTTTATTATTATGATTATACGGATATTTTGAATGATGGAGATGGATATTTGAAGGGTTCTTGCGATGCTGGAGATGGTTGTCATTGGAACGCTAGCGCAGTTGTCAGCGTTGCAAAGTTGATTTCAAAGTGGGATAAAGAAAATTTTTAAAGTGGCATAAAGATATTTTTTAAAAATATGGGGAATAATGTATTGGAGGATAAAGTATGGAGATTCAATTGTGGAGAAAAATTCTTGACCCATACAAACAGGCGGTTGAGGAACTTACAGTTAAATTCAATTATATAAAGAAGGAATATCAGGATGGTGGAATGTATTCACCTATCGAGCAGGTTACTGGTAGGGTGAAGAAGATTTCTAGTATTATGGAGAAGGCCCAGAGGAAGGGTGTTAATCTCGATGATATTAAGAATATTGAAGCCAAGGTTGAAGATATTGCTGGAATTAGAATTATCTGTCAGTTTGAAGAGGATATTGAAACAGTAGTTGAGATTATTCGTAAAAGAACTGATTTGGAAATTAAGCTTGAGAAGGATTATATTAATTTCCCAAAGAAGAGCGGATATCGAAGCTACCATATTATTGCATATTATACTGTTGAAACAGTTGATGGTGCGAAGAAACTTGAAGTTGAGCTTCAAATTAGAACTCTTGCGATGAACTTTTGGTCGACTATTGAGCATTCTTTGCAGTATAAATATAAGGGTAATATCCCTGAGGAAATTCGTGAGAGGCTTCTTAGGGCTGCAAATGCTGTGGGTGCGCTTGATGGCGAGATGAGTTCTGTGCGTGATGAAATCATGGATGCTCAGAATGTTAATCGTGAGATGGCTAGAATTGTTAGTGATATTTTGAGTAATATTGAGAATTTATATAGACTTGCTAATAAGAGAGAAATTATCAAAATTCAGAATGAATTCTTTAAGATTTATTCCAGTGGGGATATTGAACTTTTAGAGGAATTTGGAGAGCAGCTTGATGTGCTAGCCGAGAACTATAAGGCGCAGAGCTACGGCGATTAAACTTGTTGGAGGATGGAATGATTAATCAACCAGGAAATTTGGATTATACAAAGAAATTAAAGAAGAGCGATATAATTAAGATTGTGATTTTGGTTATTATCGCGGCAGCTATTTTTGTTACTGGACTTTTGTTGAATGATATGTCTAATAAAAATGTTTTTACAATTGTTGCCATTCTTTTTTCTCTACCGGTTGCAAAAATCCTTACCAGGTTAATTATTATTTTTCCTTCTAAGCAGGTCGAGTCTGATGAATATGATGAGGTTGTTGGTGCCGCTGAGAAGAAGGGGTGTGAGTATAAGCTTTTTCCATCGGTTGTAATTACTTCTGAAAAGAAGGTTATGTATATGGACTACATTTTTATTATTAAAGGTGTTGTCATTGGGCTTGTTAGAAATAAGAAAACTTTGGATAAAAATGGACTTCAATATGTTCAGGATTATTTGAAAAAAGGCGTTAATAATTATGGATCTGGATATACAGTTAGGATGCATAAAGATAGTCATAAATTCTTGGAAGATTTAAAGGGAATTAAAGAAAAGGACGTTTCTAAGAGTGATGAGGAAGGTGTTATTGACTACATTGATTCTCTGATTGTGCGTTAGAAATTTGGTTTGGGTATAGAGTTTGATTTGAATTTATTTTGAATTTGATTTAAGTTTGATTTGAATTTGATTTGAGTTTGATTTTTGGGTGAAAATATGCATGAATTTATTGTTTCTAAAAGAGCTGCCGGTCAAAGGGCAGCTACTTTCTTGAAGAAGGAACTTCCTAATGCAGGTTCTGGTTTTATTTACAAGATGCTTAGAAAAAAGAATATTACCTTGAATGATAAAAAATCTGATGGCAATGAAGTGCTTGTTGAGGGAGATAGCCTGAAGGTTTATTTTAGTGACGAGACTTTTGCGAAATTTAGTGGGAAATCTATTGAGAACTTTGGTGAGTATTCTGGCGAGAAATCTAGTCCAAAATCAAGCGAGAAATCTAGCCATAAATCTGGTGACGGAGATTTGCAAAAGGGCTCTACAATTTCAAACTTTGATTTAAAGAATTGTATTATATATGAAGATGATGATATCCTTGCTATTAATAAGCCGGCGGATATGCTTTCGCAAAAGGCTAACAAGAATGATGTTTCACTAACTGAGTATATTAGAGAGTATTTGAATGAAAAATATGGTGAGAGCGAAGGCTTTAAAGCTGGAGTTTGTAACCGTTTGGATAGAAATACCAGTGGAGTTATTGTTGCTGGAAAGAGTGTTTATGGACTTCAAAGAATGAATGAGGCTTTTGGTGAGAGACTTTTGGAGAAGCATTACCTTTGTATGGTTCAAGGAGAGATGATTGAAAAGATTTCTTCGGAAGCTTTGATTTATAAGGATAGGAATCATAATACTGCTACAGTTTACTTAAATCCTACAAGTGTTAAAGAAGGGAGCAGCAGGATTTCAACGGAGTTTAGTCCTGTTAAATGTGCTGAATATAAGGGGAAGACTTATACATTATTGGATGTTACGCTTCATACTGGAAAGTCTCATCAGATTAGAGCACATCTTAAGGCTCTGGGATTCCCTGTAGTTGGGGATTCTAAATATGGAACTAAGGAATTATATAAGATTTTTAAGAAGGATTTTTCTCTTACTTCTCAGTTCCTACATGCATACAGACTTAAGTTTTCAAATGAATCTAAGGTGCCTGAGAAGTATCGAGGATTAGAGATTGTTGCCGAACTTCCTCAAAATTTTAAGAAGAT
>JAILNN010000035.1 GCA_024691565.1 Lachnospiraceae bacterium
TCCGTTTTATGGAGTGTAAAAGGATTAGATCGCCCTGCAAGCTTAGATGCTTTTCTGAAAGAACCATTATTTGATGGTAAAACTTTCTGGGAATGTGAAAAGGAAATGGAATGGGTAGACGAATAAAAAATCCCCTTGGGCACTACCAACACTCAAATGGACATGTTTGAAGATACGAATACCCTCCAAATAAGTATTGAGATCATAGTTTTCTATGGAATTAATGTCGAAAGTAAGATAGATGAAGATCAAAGTAAAGAAAGGTAGGAATGTGGCAAATACGCTTACATCCCTGTTATTTTATTGAAACTATTCCTCAGAAGGAATATAATAAAATAGTTGGTTTTTCGACTTTTTATGGAGGATTTGATATGGAGTATGTATCTACATCGGAAATTGCAAAAATCTGGGATATTTCACGTCGTCGAGTTACGACATTGTGCAGAGAAGGCAGGGTTGAAGGAGCTGTTTTTGCTGCTAATACTTGGCTCGTACCAAAAGATGCAAAAAAACCGGAAGATCCAAGAAGAGTCCGTAAAATGGGACAGGATAATGATTAAAATTGAAAATAGGATGGGACAATTATATGCCCACAACATAATATAGAAAGTTAGGATAATGATATGGATAACAGAAGTATAAAAAAACTTGAATCAGACTTATGGGAATCAGCAGACTTACTTCGTGCAGGTTCAAAATTAACATCGAATCAGTATTGTATGCCTGTACTTGGATTACTGTTCCTTAGATATGCATATAGCCGATTTAAGATGGTTGAAGAGGAAATATTAAAGACAAGACCAGTGAGAAACGGAAGGCAAATGCCTGTTGAAGCTAGTGACTTTGCAGCTAAAAGTGCATTATTCCTTCCTAAAGAGGCTCAGTATAGTTATCTTGTTAATTTACCTTCAAATGTTGCATCAATGGGGTTAGTGAACATTGATGGACAGCCTATGGCAAGTCTTGGTGAAGTTGTAAATAATGCAATGAATTTGGTGGAACAGCAGAGTGAGCAACTTACAGGTGTTCTGCCAAAAAGCTATACAGATTTTTCAGATGAGTTGCTTGGAGAACTTTTAAGAATATTCAATAACAATGCACTTGATGAGGTTGGTGGTGATGTTATTGGACGTATTTATGAGTATTTCCTTAATAAATTTGCTAAGAATATTGCATCTGATGACGGTGTTTTCTTTACACCGAAGTCTCTTGTTAAAATGATTGTAAATGTTCTTGAGCCTAAGCAGGGTGTGCTCCTTGATCCAGCATGTGGTTCAGGTGGAATGTTTGTTCAGACAGGTGATTTTGTAAATGAAGCAGGATTACAGGCTAATTCAAGCATGACTTTTTATGGACAGGAAAAGGTTGAGTATAATGCTCAGCTTTGTTTGATGAATATGGCTGTGCATGGACTTACAGGCGTGATTAAGTCTGGAGATGAAGCAAATAGTTTCTATCATGATGCACATAATCTAGAAGGACAGTGCAATTATGTCATGGCAAATCCTCCTTTTAACGTTGATAAGGTTAAAGCAGAATCAGCTACAAATGCAGGAAGATTACCATTTGGGGTTCCAAAAGAGAATAAAAAGAAAGAAATCGGAAATGCAAATTATCTTTGGATTTCTTATTTCTATGCTTATTTGAATGAGACAGGTAGAGCAGGTTTTGTAATGGCTTCCTCTGCGACTGATAGTCAGGGCAGTGATAAAGATATTAGAGAAAAACTTGTGAAGACAGGTCATGTTGATGTGATGATAAGTGTTGGTAATAATTTCTTTTATACAAAAAGTTTACCATGTTCTCTCTGGTTTTTAGATAAAGGTAAAGAAGAATCACTGTTGAATAAAGTTTTATTTATTGATGCAAGAAATTATTATACAACTGTTGATCGTACATTAAATGAGTGGAGTGAATGGCAATTAAAGAATTTGAACGCGATAGTATGGCTGTATCGTGGTGAAAGAAATAAATACAGAAGTCTACTTAATGATTACAAAGACTCAATAGAAAAAATGATAGTTGAAGCTGGCGAGTCTGAATTATCAATTGTTATTAATGATATTTTTGACACTGGATATGAATCAGCAAAGAGGTATTTGAAAAAAATAAAGGATGATGCCCGAAAAGAAATTGAAGTTACCGAAAGACGAGAAAAACGTTCTGTGCAAAACGCATGGGAAGAAAGGATATCTTTAATTGAAGAGATTGTTACGGTGTTAAGGGAAGCACATTGGCTTTATGATAAATTTGGTGATGGTGAATATCGAGATGTTTTAGGGTTATGTAAAGTTGCGTATACAACAATTGATGGAAAAGAAGATCCTGAAGGAACAAGTATCGAAGAAAAAGGTTGGTCATTAACACCAGGTGCATATGTTGGAGTAGCCCCTGTTAAAGATGACGGAGTAGATTTTGAGGAAAGAATGACTGAAATACATCAAGAATTGTTATCATTACAAGTTGAGAGCAATGACCTTATGGAAAATATCATGATAAATATAAAGGAGCTTGGACTATGAGTTGGATGAAGGTTACTCTTGCGGAAATATGTAAATCTATTTCAGATGGAGATCATCAACCGCCGCCTAAAGCTAGTAAAGGTATACCATTTGTTACAATTGCTAATATTACGAATACCAATCAATTTGATTTTTCTGATACAATGTTTGTTCCATATGAATACTATGAGGCGTTGGATGAAAAAAGAAGGGCTCAGATTGGAGATATTCTTTATTCTGTTGTTGGGTCATTTGGAATACCCGTACTAATTAAAAGCGAAAAGAAATTTGTATTTCAAAGACATATAGCCATTCTTCGACCAGATGATAATAGAGTTATTCCTGAATTCCTTTACTATACGATGTTGAGTCGGAAATTTTATATGAAAGCAGATGCTGTTGCGTTAGGGGCGGCGCAGAGAACTGTTAGCCTTACATCGTTAAGGGGACTGGAAATAGACCTTCCAGACTTAGATACTCAGAAAAAAATAGTAAGTATTTTGAGACCATATGATGAGTTGATCGATAATAATCAAAAGCAAATTGCACTTTTAGAAGAATTTATTCAACGTTTGTATAAGGAATGGTTTATTGATTTTAATTACTCAGGTTCTAAACGACCAGGAATCGTAAATGGTTTACCTGAAGGTTGGAGCAGAAAATCTATTGTTGGGAATGATATTTTTAAATTTGTAAAAAGTAAGGTTCTTCCTTTTGAAGGGGAGAAGCAGTATTTTGCTACTGCAGATGTTGTTGGAACAACTTTTGTTTCGGATGGTGAAACTATAACGTATCTAAATAGACCATCTCGTGCAGCTGTCCAACCTATAGTTGATTCAGTATGGTTTGCGCGCATGAGTAATACATATAAGATAATAAATTGTTTTGGAAAAAATGAACATCTTGCAAATGACTCAGTTATATCTTCAGGATTTGCTGGATTCACTTCTGAAAAGGAATACTATGGCTTTGTGTTTGCCACTATTACATCACAAAGATTTAATGATGAAAAGAATCGATATGCGACAGGTGCAACACAGGTTTCATTAACAAATGAGGGACTAAAAAATATAGAGGTTATTATACCAACTAAAGAGATAATCAAGAAATTTTAAGATTTAGTTGAACCGATAATACTACAGGAAGAAGTGCTAAAAATGAAGATTAAACTGTCGCAGCAGGCAAGAGATAGAATTTTAGCTAAAGTTATTGATGGGGAATACACATATTAAATGAACATTGATATTAATGACACAATTAATACGATAAAGGATATTAACGGAATTGAACCATTCATGGAAAAATGGACATTTTATTATGATGAAAGTGGTAATTGCAGAAAATTTGCATTAACAGAGAAAGGGGTAAATGCAGAAGATGCAATTGCTGGTGATTTTGTTTTAGCAGGTGTTGCCTATAAAGGAGAACAATATTCTATTGATGCTGAGAGCCTATTTAAAATAATTGGAATTGGCAAAAATCAAAAGGAAATTAAGTTTAAACATTTGTATAAAAGAAGTTCAAGTTATCTTTCATTTATGAATGAGCAGAGAACTTTGAAGTTTCTTGAATGGTTAGAAAATAGTGGCCTTTATATACATTACAGTACGTTAAACAATCTTTTTTATGCATTAGTTGATATTATTGATTCGTTATGGGGGGATTTCCCACAATGTTTTATATATATGTGGGAAATAAAGAGTGCGTTTTATGATTTTACTATTGTCCACAAAGAAGAAATTATCGCACTTCTTTATAAATATCAATATCCTAACGTTACAGATTGTAAGAATTTTTGTTTTGATATATGCGATTTGATTAGCATGTATAACAACGAAGATGATTACTATCCAGGTTTTTTTATGGAAATGATTAGACAGATGCTAAAGAGCGCTGGTAAGAGAGAAGAACTTATTTTTGCACAGAGAAACAATGCATACGTTTTGATAGAAGAGTATTATCTTTTTTACCTTGAAAGAGCAGAAATTTTCAATAAATCAAAACATTACTTTGATGAGGAACCGCTTGTTCAAGAGGAATTAAAGAATTTCCATTTGATGGATGGAGAGAAAGAGATAAAAAATTTTGAGTTTATTAAATCTGATGACTCTGTTTATATACAGTTATCAGATGTTGTATCAGGTTTGTTAAGAAAACTATTTATGTTTCTAGATAGTATTTCAATGGATAATTTACATATAGTGTCAAGAACAGAGAGCGAAAACCAAGTTAAGTGTTTTAGAATCATATGGAAGTTACTGTCTAAGTCAGATGAGAAGAGTGCTTTGTTTTTGAAAAATGTTAATACTCCAAATAATATAAATGAAAGAATGGAGAAATTACGGATACTTGCCCATTCATAATTATGGGGGAAAGGAAGATGTACGATGAGCTATGATTATTCAGAAAACATATTAGTTCAGGAAAGTGCCTGACATCTGTTAGAAGAAGAGTTAGGGTGGCAGGTAGAGATGGCATATAACCA
>JAILNN010000037.1 GCA_024691565.1 Lachnospiraceae bacterium
TCAGGTGGACTTAGAGCTACTTTCGAGGCGAGAGGATATACAGCTTGGGATCCTTCTTCACCAGCTTTCATTAAAGATAATACACTTTATATTCCAACAGCTTTCTGTTCATACAGAGGAGAGGCACTTGATAAGAAGACACCACTTCTTCGTTCAATGGATGCTATTTCAGAATCAGCTGTAAGAGTACTTCATCTTCTTGGAAAGAAGGAAGTTAATAGAGTTAATACTACTGTTGGTTCAGAGCAAGAATATTTCCTTATTAAGAAAGATAAATATTTAAAACGTAAAGATTTGGTTATGTGTGGACGTACTCTTCTCGGTGCTTCAGCACCTAAGGGTCAGGAAATGGAAGATCACTACTTCGGTGTTCTTAAACCTAAGGTTTCAGAGTTCATGCATGAATTAGATAAGGAGCTTTGGAAACTCGGAGTTCCTGCAAAGACTAAGCATAACGAAGTTGCTCCTGCTCAGCACGAGCTTGCACCAGTTTTTGAAACTGCAAACATTGCAGTTGACCATAACCAGTTAACAATGGAAATCATGAAAAAGGTTGCTGACAGATTTGGTTATACATGTCTTCTTCATGAAAAGCCATTCGCTGGAATCAATGGTTCTGGAAAGCATAATAACTGGTCAATTAGTACAGATACAGGTGAGAACTTACTTGATCCTGGTAAGACTCCTGCTGAGAATAAGCAATTCTTAGTATTCCTTATGGCTGTTATTTCAGCTGTTGATAATTACCAAGAGCTCTTAAGACTTTCGGTTGCATCTGCTGGAAATGATCACAGACTTGGAGCTAACGAAGCACCACCTGCTATTATTTCAGTATTCATCGGTGATGAACTCGATGCAGTTATTAAGTCTGTTGAAGAAGGAGAGCATTACTTAGGTGAAGGTGATAAGAAGATTAGTTGGGCACATGTTCTTCCACATATCACAATGGATACAACTGATAGAAATAGAACTTCACCATTTGCTTTCACAGGTAATAAGTTTGAGTTTAGAATGCCTGGTTCAGCAGTTTCAGTTGCACAGCCTAACATCGCTCTTAACGCTGCTGTAGCTGAAGAGCTTGATAAGATTTATGAAGAATTAAAGGATGTTCCACAGGAAGAACTTGATGCTAAGATTGATGCTCTTCTTAAGAATCGTATCGCTGAGCATAAAAAGATTATCTTCAATGGAAATGGATATACAGATGAATGGGTTGAAGAAGCTGAGAAGAGAGGTTTGATGAACCTTAAGTCAGTACCTGATGCAGTTCCATATCTTACTTCTGATAAGGTTGTTTCAGTTATGCAGAAGCATGGAATCTACACTAAGGAAGAACTCGAAGCTCGTCAGGAAATTTATCTTGAGAATTATAACAAGATCATTCATATTGAATCTCTTACATTACAGGAAATGGTTAAGAAGGATGTTTCTCCAGCAGTTATTTCTTACGCTAAGGATGTAACAGAAGAAGCATTAAAGAAGAAGGAATTACTTCCAGGTGTTGAATGTGCGTATGAGACAGAGCTTGTTAAGACTTTGGATGAGGCTTCTACAGGAATCCTTGGAGCACTTTCAAAACTTAAGGAAGACACAGAGAAGGCTGAACAGCTTTCAGATGTTTTAGAGGCTGCTAAGGTTTACCATGAAGAAATTATTGCTGATATGGCTGCACTCAGAGTTTATGTTGATAAAGCTGAAGCAGTTATTCCTAGTGATTATCTTCCTTATCCAACATACGGAGAGTTGTTGTTCTCTTTAAGATAATAGAAATCATTATTTGTTTGCCGTACAAATAAATACCTTTTATGAAAAACTTCGCACATATGGTTTGGTATGGGTGAAGTTTTTCGAGGGTTACAGAAAACAGAAATGAGGATATATATGAGTAATGTATTAGAATACCAGAAAAAAGTTTATAAGTCTCTACAGAAGGAAAAGGACGCATGTGGAATAGGAGCTGTAGCCGGAATTGATGGGAAAAAGAGTTACAGCATAATGTCAGATGCTCTTTCTATTGTAGAAAAGTTAGAACATAGAGCTGGCAAAGATGCTAGTGGGAAGGTTGGAGACGGAGTGGGCATCCTTCTCCAAATCAGTCACTCCTTCTTTAGTAAGGCGCTAAAGGGGAGTGACATTAAAATCGGTGATGAAGGAGAATACGGAGTTGGTATGTTTTTCTTTCCACAGGAAGACATGAAGAGAACCTTCGATATGAGGTTGTTCCGTATTATCGCTGAAAAGGAAGGTTTGAAGATTTTAGGGTGGAGAGAGGTTCCAACTAATCCTGATATTCTTGGTCAAGTTGCTCTTGATTCAATGCCTTCTATATATCAATGTTTTATTCAAAAACCTGAGGATACTAAGAAGGGTATCGATTTTGATAGAAAGCTTTTCGTTCTTAGAAGAGAATTTGAACAGAGTTCTGAAGAGACATATATTTGTTCACTTTCATCTAGAACAATTTGTTATAAGGGAATGTTCCTGGTTAAGCAGCTTAGAGCTTTCTACACAGATCTTCAGAGTAAGGATTACAAGACAGCTATTGCAGTTGTTCATTCAAGATTTTCAACTAATACTAATCCTTCCTGGAACAGAGCTCATCCATATAGGATGATTGCTCATAATGGTGAGATTAACACTATTCGCGGAAATGCCGACAGAATGCTTGCCAGAGAGGAAACGATGGTTAGCTCTGAATTTAAGGATAAGCTTGATAAGATTTATCCAGTTATTACTGCGAGTGGTTCGGATTCAGCGATGCTTGATAACACGCTTGAGTTCCTATATATGAATGGAATGGATTTACCGCTTGCTATGATGATTACCGTTCCAGAACCATGGAAACACAATGGTTTCATGGATAGACAGAAAAAGGATTTTTATCATTACTATGCAACAATGATGGAACCTTGGGATGGTCCTGCAGCAATTCTATTTACTGATGGAGATATCCTTGGAGCTACCCTTGATAGAAACGGTCTTCGTCCATCAAGATATTATATCACTGATGATAATAGACTTATTCTTTCATCTGAAGTTGGTGTGCTTGATATTGAGCCAGAGCATATTGTTAAAAAGAGCAGACTTATGCCTGGTAAGATGCTTCTTGTTGATACAAAGAAGAAGAGAATTATTTCTGATGATGAGTGTAAGAAATATTACTCTTCAAGGGAATCATATGGTGAATGGTTAGATTCAAATCTTCTTCATCTTTCTAAATTGAAGATTCCTAACAAGAAGATTTCTATGGAAACTCAGGAGATGAGAGATAAGCTTTATAAGGTATTTGGTTATACCTATGAAGATGTAATGAATTTGATTTTACCTATGGCTAAGAATGGTGTTGAGCCTACGGTTTCGATGGGACACGATGTTCCATTAGCGGTTATTTCTAAGAAGCATCAGCCTTTGTTTAACTATTTTAAGCAGTTGTTTGCTCAGGTTACAAACCCACCAATCGATTCTTTAAGAGAAAAGATTATTACTGATACAACAGTTTACTTAGGTTCTGATGGTGATTTGCTTTCTGAAAAGAAAGAGAACTGTAGAGTGCTTGAAATTAATCATCCAATACTTACTGGTGTTGATACTCTTAAGATTAAATCTCTTAATGAGGAATCTCTTAAGGCTGAAACAATTTCAATGCTTTACTATAAAAATACTTCTCTTGAAAAGGCACTTGTTAAGTTGAATATTTCAATTGATAAGGCTGTTGCAAATGGAAAGAATATTATTGTTCTTTCAGATAGAGGAGTTGATGAAAACCACCTTGCAATTCCTTCACTTCTTGCTGTTGCATCTGTTGAGCAGCACCTCGTTATTACAAAGAAGAGAACTGCAGTTTCAATAGTAATTGAAACAGCTGAGGCAAGAGATGTTCATCAGATGGCATTGCTTCTTGGTTTTGGTGCGAGAGCAATCAATCCATATCTTGCACATGAATGTATTTCAGAGATGATTGATTTGGAAATCCTTGATAAGGATTATCATACAGCTATTGATGATTATAATTCAGCTGTACTTAATGGTATTGTTAAGATTGCCGCTAAGATGGGTATTTCTACAATTCAGTCATATCAGTCTGCAAGAATTTTTGAGGCAATTGGACTTAGTAAGGAAGTTATTGATAAATACTTTACTGGTGTAGTTAGCAGAGTTGGTGGAATTGGTATGGAAGAGATTTCTGAGGGAATTCTCTTTAGACATAATCATGCTTTCGATCCACTTGAACTTGGTGTTGATACACGACTTGATAGTACTGGTTTCCATTCTCTTAGAAGCTCAAAGGCAGCTGAGGATCATATGTATTCTCCTGAGACAATTGTTAAGCTTCAGAGAGCGGTTAGAACTGGTAGCTATGATACATTTAAGGAATATACAACACTTGTTGATGATGAGAACAGACCTCATACACTTCGTTCACTTATGAGCTTTAAGGCTGTAAATGATCCTATTTCAATTGATGAAGTTGAGAGTGTTGAGAGTATTGTTAAGCGCTTTAAGACTGGAGCTATGAGTTATGGTTCACTTTCTAAGGAGGCGCATGAAACACTTGCAATTGCAATGAATACCCTTCATGGTAAGTCAAACACTGGTGAAGGTGGTGAGGCAGTTGACAGGTATGGAACAGATAGAAACAGTGCAATTAAGCAGGTTGCATCTGGTAGATTTGGTGTTACTGGAGCTTACTTAAATTCTGCATCTGAGATTCAGATTAAGATGGCTCAGGGAGCTAAGCCTGGTGAAGGTGGACATCTTCCTGGAAAGAAGGTTTACCCTTGGGTTGCTAAGACAAGATTTTCAACTCCTGGTATTTCACTTATTTCTCCACCTCCTCATCATGATATTTATTCTATCGAAGATTTGGCACAGCTTATCTATGATTTAAAGAATGCTAATAGATTTGCAAGAATTAATGTAAAACTTGTTTCAGAAGCTGGTGTTGGAACAATTGCTTCTGGTGTTGCTAAGGCAGGTGCTCAGGTAATTCTTATTTCTGGATATGATGGAGGTACAGGAGCAGCACCACCAAGTAGTGTTCATGGTGCAGGACTTCCATGGGAATTAGGATTACATGAGGCTCATAAATCTCTTATTGAGAATGGTCTTAGAAATAAGGTTGTTATTGAAACGGATGGAAAACTTATGAGTGGTAGAGATGTTGCTATTGCAGCACTTCTCGGAGCTGAAGAATTTGCATTTGCTACTGCACCACTTGTTTGTATGGGCTGTATGATGATGAGAGTTTGCTCTAAGGATACTTGTCCTGTTGGAATCGCTACTCAGAATGCTGAGCTTAGAAAGCGTTTCAAGGGTAAACCTGAGCATGTTATGAACTTTATGAAGTTTATTGCTGAAGAGCTTCGTGAAATCATGGCTTCTCTTGGATTTAAGACGGTTGAAGAGATGGTTGGAAGGTCTGACTGCTTAGAGGTTAAGAAGAATCCTGTTACTAAGAGAGCAGCTAAGGTTGATTTATCAGCTGTTCTTGATAAGAGCTATGCAGCTGCTGAGAATAAGCATTTTGTTCCTGAGGCAGTTTATGATTTCAAATTAGAAGAGACATTGGATATGGCTAAGCTTCTTCCTTATTTTGAGAAGAAGATTAATAGTAAGAAACCTGAAAAGAAACCTATTGAGATTGAAATATCTAGTACAGACAGGTCCTTTGGTACAATCCTTGGTTCTACTGTTACAAGAGCTCAGATTGAGGATATCGAGGATGATTACTATGTGGTTCATGCACATGGTGGCGGAGGACAGTCTTTTGGAGCTTTCATTCCTAAGGGTGTGACTCTTAAGCTTTGGGGAGATGCTAATGATGGTGTTGGTAAAGGTCTTTCTGGTGGAAAGATTGTTATTATGCCACCTGAGAAAGCAACCTTTAAGGCTGATGAGAATATTATCATTGGTAACGTTGCACTTTACGGTGCTACTTCTGGAAAGGCTTACTTTAGTGGTGTTGCTGGTGAAAGATTCTGTGTTAGAAACTCTGGAGCTATTGCAGTAAGCGAGGGTTGCGGTGATCACGGTCTTGAATATATGACTGGTGGTAGAGCAGTTATTCTTGGTGAAACAGGAAAGAACCTTGCAGCTGGTATGAGCGGTGGTATCGCTTATGTATTAGATATGAACCATGACCTATATAGAAAGATTAATAAAGAAATGGTTTCCTTTGATGAAGTTACAGAGAAAGAAGATATTGAGGAATTAAAGAGTATTCTTGAGGATTATGAAAAGGAAACTCATTCAAAGAAGGCTGGAGAAATTCTTAAAAACTTTAATGAATATTTACCATTCTTCAAGAAAATTATTCCTGATGGTTATGCAAAAATGCTTAAAGAAATTAGTAGATTCTGCGAGCAGGGTTGCAGCCATGAAGAGGCTGTTTTGATGGCGTTTAAGAAGCTTGCGGGTTAATGATAGAAGAGTAAAAATGACATCAAAATTTTAGAAAGTCTAGAGTGAAATTTAGAAATTTCTTCTTGTAAAAAGTCTTAAAGAAAGGTTGTGTGCGAATATGGGTAAGGCTACAGGATTTTTAGAATTTGAAAGACGCGATAATGCGAATATTCCTGTTAAGGAAAGAATAAAAAATTATAACGAATTCCATAGAATTCTTAGTGCTGATGAGAGAAGAGAACAAGGTGCAAGATGTATGAATTGTGGCGTTCCTTTTTGTCAGTCAGCTATGAAGTTGAGTGGAATGGTTGTGGGTTGTCCGTTGAATAACCTGATACCAGAGTGGAACGATGAGATATATAACAAGAGAGACAGACATGCATTTAACAGACTTGCAAAAACCAGTAATTTTCCTGAATTTACTGGTAGAGTTTGTCCGGCACTTTGTGAGAAGGCCTGCATAAATGGCGAACATAGCAAGCCAGTAACAATTCATGATAATGAGTTATTCATTATTGAGCAGGCTTATAAAGAGGGCTATATCAAGCCTATGATTCCAAGTGTTAGGAGTAATAAAAAGGTTGCTGTTATTGGTAGTGGTCCTTCTGGACTTGCTGTTGCAGATACTCTTAATCATAGAGGTCATAACGTTACTGTCTTTGAAAGAGATGATAGAATCGGCGGTCTCTTGATGTATGGTATTCCTAATATGAAGCTTAATAAAGATGTTATTTTCAGACGTCAGAAGCTTATGGAAGAAGAAGGAGTTGTCTTTAAGACAGGAGTTAATGTTGGCGTAGATGTTAAGTCTGAAGACCTTCTTAAGGAGTTTGATGCGGTTGTTCTTTGCTGTGGAGCGAAGAAAGCAAGACCTCTTAATGGTGTTGATCCTAAAACTCAGAAGGGTGTTTATTTTGCAGTAGATTTTCTTAAGTCTACTACTAAGGCACTTCTTGATATGGACGATGATGACAGATCAGTTGAGACACTTAAAAAAGCAGGTGGATATATTTCAGCTGAAGGTAAGAATGTTGTTGTTGTCGGTGGTGGAGATACTGGTAATGACTGTATTGGAACAGTTATTAGACATGGAGCTAAGTCAGTTACAGCGCTTGAGATGATGAGTGCTCCACCTGTTGAAAGAGCAGAAAACAATCCATGGCCTGAATGGCCAAAGGTCTTAAAGGTTGATTATGGTCATGAAGAGGCTATTGAGCTTTTTGGTAATGACCCTAGAATTTATGAGACTACTGTTAAGGAAGTTAGATGCGATAAGAAGGGTAATATCAAGGAGATTGATATTGTTAAGGTTGGATTTGAAAACGGTAAGATGGTTGAAAAAGGAGAACCTGAAACAATTCCTTGTGATTTACTTTTGATTGCAGCTGGTTTCATTGGTTGCGAAGATTATGTTGCTGAAGAATTCAAGGTTAATCGTACTCAGAGAAATGTTGTGGAAACTGAGGAAGGAAAATATGCTTCAAGTATCAAAGGAGTTTTCACAGCAGGAGATATGCACAGAGGCCAATCACTCGTTGTTTGGGGTGTTAAAGAAGGTCGTGAGTGTGCAAGAGAAGTTGATAAATATCTTATGGGATATTCGAATTTATAGAAAGTTCTATAAGATAAATAATAAATAAAAAAGAAAAAATACACATAAATAAAAAAGAAAAATTATCCGGATTGGAGCAACTAATATGGACAAATTACATGAGGAGTGCGGAGTCTTTGGTATTTACGAGGGAAGCAACTCTAAGCTTGCAAAAACTGTATATTATGCATTGATTTCTCTTCAACATAGAGGACAGGAATCTGCTGGAATTGCAGTTAATCGAGATAGAGTAATTAGATGTGTTAAGGACCTTGGCTTAGTTAGCGATGTCTTTAACGAGGAAAATCTTGATAAGCTTGGAGAGTGTAATATGGCTGTTGGCCATGTGCGATATTCTACTAGCGGAGCAGTTAGTAAGGAAAATGCACAACCGATGCTTATTAAGCATCTTAAAGGTCAGATGGCGCTTGTTCATAATGGAAATTTGATTAATTCTTATGAGCTTAGAAATGAGCTTGAAAAGAAGGGATGCATTTTCCATAGCACTAGTGATACAGAGGTTATTTCGTATATTATCACTGGTGAGCGTTTGAAATGTGGTTCTATTGAGGAGGCTGTTTCAAATGCAATGTATAGAATCAAAGGTGCATATTCACTTATTTTAATGTCTCCAGCAAAGCTTATTGCTGCAAGAGATCCGTTAGGTTTTAAGCCACTTTGCATGGGTAAGATGCCTGATGGAGGAATTGTTTTTGCATCTGAAAGTTGTGCACTTTCTTCTGTTGGTGCTGAGTTTGTCAGAGATATTCTTCCTGGTGAAATTGTGACGGTTGAAAATGGTGAGATTCGTTCAGATCTTAGCCATGTTAAAAAAGATTCTAAGAGTTCCTTATGTATTTTTGAGTATATTTATTTTGCTCGTCCAGATTCAAAAATTGATGGTGTATTTGTTCATGATTTTAGAGTGAAATCTGGAATATCACTTGCTAAAAGTCATCCAGTTGAAGCGGATGTTGTAATTGGTGTTCCTGATTCCGGTCTTGATGCGGCCTATGGTTTTTCATTACAGTCAAAGATTCCTTATGGAATTGGATTGATTAAGAATAAGTATATTGGTCGTTCGTTTATTGCGCCTGATCAGACAGAGCGTAGAAATATGGTTAGAATGAAGCTCGGTGCGATTGAGTCAGTTCTTAAGGATAAGAGAGTTGTTGTTATTGATGATTCAATTGTAAGAGGCACTACCTCGGCTCAGATTGTTAAATTGCTTAGGGATGCTGGTGCGAAGGAAGTTCATATGAGAATTTCATCACCTACATTTTTAAATCCTTGCTACTACGGAACAGATATTGATTCCAGAGAAAATCTGATTGCCTGTCAGCATACAATTCCTGAAATATGTGAGTTAATTGGTGCTGATTCACTAGGGTTTATGGAGGTAGATGAGGCTTTGGAAATCCTTAAAGATGGGGATACTAAATGCAGTTGTAGTGGTTGTTGTACGGCTTGCTTTGATGGAAAGTATCCTACAGAGGTTCCTCAAGTTTCAGCCAAAGAAAGGTTTGAATAAAGTTTGATTTTGAGTAAAAAACAGTTTAATATAGACTTTATTCGGTGATGAAATTAACCGAGCTGTAACGTTAAACAAATCAATAAGAATGAGAGGTTATTTTATGGAGAACAAAAGATACACCAGAGAGGATATCGAGAGAATTGTTGAGGAAGAGAATGTTGAATTTATTCGTCTTCAGTTTACTGATATCTTTGGAACACTTAAGAATGTAGCGATTACTAAGAATAATTTATCTAAGGCATTAGATAATCGTTTTCTTTTTGATGGAACCTATATCAATGGTTTCGATACTGAGGAAGAGAGCGATATGTTCTTGTATCCTGATTTGGATACTTTTGAGATTTTCCCTTGGAGACCACAGTCAGGTAAGGTTGCTAGACTTATTTGTGATGTTTATACCACTGATGGAGAACCACTTTTCCATGATCCTAGAAGGATTTTGAAGAAGGTTTTAAAAGAACAGAGAGATAATGGAATCGTCTTTAATATAGGTCCTGAATGTGAGTTTTTCCTTTTCCAGACTGATGATCAGGGAAGACCTACTACAGATAATTTAGAGGACGATGGATATTTGGATTTAGGTCATTCTGATATGGGAGAAAATGTTCGTCGTGACATGGTTTTCACCCTTGAGGATATGAATTTTGATATAGAGTCTTCTTATCATGAAAAAGGTAAAGGACAGCATGAAATTGATTTTAAATATGTTGATGCGCTTAATGCTGCAGATGACATTATGACTTTTAAACTTGCTGTTAAGAATATTGCTAAGAAGCATGGTCTTATTGCATCATTTATGCCTAAGCCAATTCAGGATGCAGTTGGTTCAGGAATGCATATTAATGTTTCTCTCAATGAATATGGAGATAATATTTTCTATGATGAGAACGATGAAAACAAGCTTTCTGAGAAGGCATATCAGTTTATTGCTGGAGTGTTAAAGCACTTAAAGGGAATGTCACTTATCACAAATCCTATTGTTAATTCATACAAGAGATTGCAGGGTGGAAAGTATGTTCCAAATAATATTGCTTTTGCTTCAAAGGGTAAGAAGGCCGCAATTAGAACACCTTATATTAAGGGTAGAGAGCATGCAAGGATTGAAATTAAGAGTCCTGATGCAACATGTAATCCTTATCTTGCAATTGCAGTAATTATTGCTGCTGGAATGGATGGAATTAATAATAAACTCGATTATAGAGAATATGATTTAGAGAAGGCTGAAAATATTGAGAAACTTCCAGTTTGTATGGGAGAGGCAATTGAGGCCTTTGAAAAGGATGATTTTATCAGAGGTGTAATTGGTGATTATGTTTCTGAAAAATACATCGAACAAAAGAAGATTGAATGGCATGAATATTTAGGAACTGTTTCGAATTGGGAATTAGACAAATATTTTATGAGAGGATAATTTATGGCTGATGTAATAGTTGCTTTTCTAAAGCTGGATAACGGAAAGCAACTTGGAGCCCAACTTAAAAAACGAGGTCATAATGTCTTTTCTATTTGTCGTTCGGGTAACTTTGTTTTGAATTCTGCGGACAGACTGGGTGCTGGAATAATCGTATGTCAGGATAAGCTTTCGGATATGGTTTTTAGCGAGATGTATGAAAGTATTCCTAGAACATATCAAATTGTTCTTATCAAGAGGAGTGACTCTTATGTAGAGGATTTTCCTACTGATAAGGTGAAATGTTTGATTAGTCCGGTTAGGCTTACAGAGATTTTGGATTCCGTTGATGAGATGGAAAGAATTAAGGAAGAACGAAAAGTTACGCGAAGGCCCAGAGTAAGAACAATTGAAGATGAGAGAATTATTGAGGGTGCTAAGTTGCTTTTGATTAATAAAAAGGGTATGACAGAACCGCAAGCACACAAATATCTTACTAGCATGAGCATGAACAACGGTGAAACATTAAGAGAAACAGCTGAAAAAATAAAAATTTTATTTCAGAGTGGAGGAATATAGAAATGAGTGTTAAATATGTTTTTGTAACAGGAGGAGTTGTATCGGGACTTGGAAAAGGTATTACAGCAGCGTCTTTAGGAAGGCTTTTAAAGGCGAGAGGCTACAATGTAACGATGCAGAAGTTTGATCCATACATTAACATAGATCCGGGTACGATGAATCCTATCCAACATGGAGAGGTTTTTGTTACAGATGATGGTACTGAGACTGATCTTGACCTTGGTCATTATGAAAGATTTATCGATGAAAACCTGGATATAAACTCTAATGTTACTACCGGTAAGATTTATTGGTCTGTTATTTCGAAAGAAAGACATGGTGATTTTGGTGGAGGAACTGTTCAGGTTATTCCACATATTACCAATGAAATTAAGGATAGATTTTATAAGGCAAAATTTGAAGATGAAGATAGAATTGTTATTATCGAAGTTGGAGGAACTGTTGGTGATATTGAGAGCCAGCCTTTCCTTGAGGCGATTAGACAGTTCCAGACAGATGTTGGACATGAGAATGCAGCTCTTATTCATGTTACGCTGATTCCAATGCTTAAAGCTTCTGGAGAGATGAAGACAAAGCCTACTCAGGCTAGTGTTAGAGAACTTCAGGGAATGGGAATCAGACCTGATGTGATTGTCTGCAGAACAGAATATCCTATGACTGAGGATGTTAAGGATAAGATTGCATTGTTTTGTAATGTTCCATCTGGACATGTTCTTCAAAATTTGGATGTTGAATATCTTTATGAAGCTCCTCTTGCGATGGAGAAGGAGAGACTTGCTGAGGTTGTTATTAATACACTTCAGCTTGAACAAAGAGAACCTGATTTAAGAGAGTGGAAGGAAATGGTTGAAACCTTGAAGAATCTTAAATCAGTTGTAAACATCGGTATTGTTGGGAAATATACACAGTTACATGATGCATATTTAAGTGTTTCTGAGGCGCTTAAGCATGGTGGAATTAGCGCTGGTGCACATGTGAATATTGAATGGATCGATTCTGAAGAGCTTAATGATGAAAATTATGAGGAGAGCTTAAAGAATTTGGATGGAATTTTGGTTCCAGGCGGCTTTGGTAGAAGAGGAATTTATGGAATGGTTTTGGCTGCCAAGTACGCTAGAGAGAATAAAATTCCGTATCTTGGAATTTGTCTTGGTATGCAGATGGCAATTGTTGAATTTGCAAGAAATGTTTTAGGACTTTCTGATGCTGAGAGTTTTGAATTTAAACCTGATACCAAGAATCCAGTAATTCATTTGATGCCGGATCAAGAAGGTGTAGAAAACAGAGGTGGCACTCTAAGACTTGGTAGTTATCCATGTGTTTTAGATGTTAGATCTAAGGCGTATAAGCTCTATAACAGCAAGGAAATTACTGAGAGGCATAGACATAGATATGAAGTGAATAATGATTATAGAGATTCACTTCAGGATGCTGGTTTAGCAATAGTTGGAAAATCACCTGATGACAGAATTGTTGAGATGGTTGAATTAAAGGATCATCCATTCTTCATTGGAACTCAGGCTCATCCAGAATTTAAGTCTAGACCAAATAGAGCACATCCATTATTTAGAGGCTTCGTCGCAGCTGCACTTGAGAAATAGAAATTAGAAATTACAAATTTAAATTATAAGGAGGCAAAACCCATGGAATTTATGACAGGAACTTTGGAAAAGAAAACATTGGAAATTATTGAACTTACTAGTGGAGAATTTTTGAATTCGAATGTAAGTGTAAATGGTGCTGTTCATAATATCAGGGATATGTCTGACATTGCATTTTTGATTCTTAGAAAAAGAGATGGCATTTTTCAATGTGTTCTTAACAAGACTGATGAGAAGTTAAGAGATGCTTTAAGAGAAATTAGTGAAGGTGCTACTGTTTTAGTTAGTGGTAAACTTATTGAAAATGAGAAGGCTGTTAATGGTGTTGAATTACATATTTCAGAGATTGAAGTGCTTTCAGAACCAACAGATACAATGCCTATCAAGATTTCAAAGTTTAAGATGAAAACTTCATTAAATGCGAAACTTGATTACAGACCAATTTCTCTTAGAAATATTCGTGAAAGAGCAAAGTTTAAGATTCAGGAAGGAATCGTTAGAGGTTTCAGAGATTACCTTCATTCACAAGGCTTTACAGAGGTTCACACACCTAAACTTGGAGCAAAATCAGCTGAGGGAGGAGCTAACCTTTTTAGATTAGAGTACTTCCATAAACCTGCTATTCTTCAGCAGAGTCCTCAGTTTTATAAGCAGATGATGGTGGGTGTTTTTGATAGAGTATTTGAGGTAGGACCTGTATTTCGAGCTGAGAAACATAATACAAAGAGACATCTTAACGAGTATACAAGCTTAGACTTTGAGATGGGATATATTGATAGTTTTTATGATATAATGGAGATGGAAACTGGGTTTATCAAATATACATTTGATTTACTTAAGAAGGAGTATGCCAAGGAATTAAAGATTTTGGAACTTGAAATTCCTGAGGTTGATAAGATTCCAACCATGTCCTTTAATGATGCTAAGAAGGCTGCTAGCGAAAAATATGGTCATGAAATCAAGAATCCATATGACTTGGAGCCTGAAGAGGAGCAGCTTATTGGTAAATATGCTAAGGAAGAATTTGGTTCTGACTTTGTGTTTATCACTCATTATCCTTCAAAGAAGAGACCATTTTACGCGATGGATGATGACGATGATAAGAGATTTACAAAGAGCTTTGATTTGTTATATAAGGGACTGGAAATTACAACTGGCGGACAGAGAATCCATGATTATGAGGAGCTTATGAATAAGCTTCAAAAGCGTGGAATGTCTGATGAGGGAATGGAAGATTATTTGAGTGCATTTAAGTGTGGAATGCCACCTCATGGCGGTCTTGGTATTGGTCTTGAGAGATTTACAATGCAGCTTTTGGATGAGGAAAATGTTCGTGAAGCTACACTTTTCCCTAGAGATTTATCTAGACTTGTGCCTTAAAAAATTATGGGCCAGCTTTTAGATTTTATTAGCAGGCTTTAAGAATGATGGAGGTTTTTATGGGTAAGAATACAATAGATGATGAGACAATTGAGTATGTAGGAATTCTTGCTAAGCTTGAATTGAATGACGAAGAGAAGGAAAAAGCTAAGAAGGATATGGAAGAGATGCTTGATTATGTCGATAAGCTAAATGAATTAGATACCGACGATGTTTTGCCAATGAGCCATATTTTTGATAGTGAAAATGCTTTTAGAGAAGATGTTGTTACCAATGGAGATGGATGTGAAGAGCTTCTTAATAATGCTCCAAAGGTAAAGGAAAATATGATAGTTGTTCCTAAGACAATTTAATCTTTTTTAATCTTTAAAAAAGCAAAAATCATTTAATGAAAGGACCTGGTTATGGATATTTCAACTTTAAGTGCTAAAGAATTAGGAGATTGCCTTTTTAATAAAGAGATTAGTGTTAAAGAGGTTTTGGACTATACTTATAAAACAATTGAAGAGAAAGATAAAGATATTAATGCATTTGTGTCTCTTTGCAAGGAGGAGGCTTATGAGAGAGGTTCTGTCATCCAGGAGATGATTGATAGGGGTGAGAGACTTTCTCCTTTTATGGGCGTTCCTATTGCGATTAAAGACAATATGTGTACTAAGGGTATTAAGACTACTTGTTGCTCAAAGATTCTTGAGAACTTTGTTCCAAATTATAATGCAACTGCAGTTGAGAAGGTTTTAGATGCTGGATTGATTGTTGTTGGTAAGACTAATATGGATGAGTTTGCAATGGGTAGTACAAATGAGACGAGTTTTTATGGACCTGCAAAAAATCCACATGATTTAGAGCATGTTACAGGTGGTTCTTCAGGTGGGTCTTGTGCTGCAGTTGCAGCTGGTGAAGTTAAGCTTGCGCTTGGTTCAGACACAGGTGGTTCAATTAGACAGCCTAGCGCTTATTGCGGTACAGTTGGTTTTAAGCCTACCTATGGTACGGTTTCAAGATATGGTCTTATTGCTTATGCATCTTCCTTAGATCAGATTGGACCTATTGCAGGAAATGTTACGGATACTGCACTTTTATTAGAGATTATTTCTGGAACAGACGAGAAGGATTCAACTAGTGTTAAGAGAGATGAGTATGACTTTTCTTCTGTTTTGGATATGGATGTTAAGGGAATGCGAATTGGTATTCCTAATGACTATATTAGCCATGGTCTTAACGATGAGATTAAAGAAAAAATCAATGAGACAGCCGAAAAACTTAAGGCAGCAGGTGCTGAGGTTACTAACTTTGATTTAGGACTTTTAGATTATGTAGTTCCTGCATATTATGTTATTGCCTGTGCTGAGGCTAGTTCGAACCTTGAAAGATTTGACGGCGTTAAGTATGGATTTAGAGCAGATAATTATGAGGATTTGCATACTATGTATAAGCGCTCTAGAACCAAGGGATTTGGCAAAGAGGTTAAGTCAAGAATTATGCTTGGTTCCTTTGTTTTAAGTTCTGGTTACTATGATGCATATTATCTTAAGGCTCTTAAAACTAAGGCATTGATTAAAAAGGCCTTTGATGATGCATTTAAGAATTATGATTTGATTCTTTCTCCTGTTGCGCCTTCGACTGCGCCAAAGCTTGGAGAAAGCTTAAGCGATCCGATTAAGATGTATTTGTCGGATATATATACAGTTAGTGTTAACCTTTGTTCATTGCCTTCAATTAGTGTTCCTGTAGGTAAATCTAAAGAGGGACTTCCAATTGGAGTTCAGTTTATTGGAGATTGCTTTGGTGAGAAGAATTGTTTGAGAGCGGCTTCGATGATGAGTAATGGTGAAGCTTAAAAAAGCTTTGAATGATTAAAATAACTAACCTAAGGAGGAGTACAGATGGAATTTGAGACAGTGATTGGTTTAGAGGTTCATGTCGAACTTGCAACTAAAACAAAGATTTTTTGTGGCTGTTCTACAGCTTTTGGAGCTGCACCAAATGTAAACACATGTCCGGTTTGTACAGGAATGCCAGGATCACTTCCTGTTTTGAATAAAAAGGTATTGGAATATGCTATTGCAGTTGGTCTTGCAACAAACTGCAGCATTACTCAGTATTCTAAATTTGATAGAAAGAATTATTTTTATCCTGATAATCCTCAGAACTATCAGATTTCACAGCTATATTTGCCAATTTGCAGAAATGGTCATGTAGATATTGAAACTGAGGCAGGAATTAAAAGCATTGGAATCCATGAGATTCATATGGAGGAGGATGCTGGAAAACTTATTCATGACGAGTGGGAAGATACTTCTTTAGTGGACTATAACCGTTCAGGAGTACCTTTGATTGAGATTGTTTCTGAACCTGATATGCGTTCTGCTGATGAGGTATTAAAGTACCTTGATAAGCTTAGAATGACTATTGCATATCTTGGAGCATCTGATTGTAAGCTTCAGGAAGGTTCAATGAGAGCGGATGTAAACCTCTCAGTTAGACCAGTTGGTAGTCCAGAGTATGGAACTAGAACTGAGATGAAGAACCTTAACTCTTTTAAGGCAATTAGAAGAGCTATTGAGGGTGAAAGAGCAAGACAGATTGAACTTATTTCTGAAGGTAAGCAGGTTATTCAGGAAACAAGACATTGGGATGATAACAAGGAATATTCATATGCTATGCGTTCTAAGGAGGATGCACAGGACTATAGATATTTCCCGGATCCTGATCTTGTGCCTATCCATGTTTCTGATGAATTAATTGAGAGCATTAGAAAGGCTCAACCAGAAATGGCAGAACAAAAGCAGAAGAGATATGTCAGTGAATTTGGTCTTCCTGAGTATGATTCAGAGCAGATTACATCTGAAAAACCACTTGCAGATTTGTTTGAAAAAACTACTGAAATTTGCAATAATCCTAAGAAGGTTTCTAACTGGATTATGGGAGAGACGATGCGTCTTATTAAGGAGAGAAAGCTTGATGCGAAGGATTTAAAGATTTCTCCTAAGAACCTTGCAGAACTCATTGATATTACTGAGGCAGGAGAGATTAACAGTTCTGTTGCAAAGGAAGTTTTTGAAAAGATTTTTGATGAGGATATTAGCCCTAAGGAATATGTTAAGAATAATAATCTTGGCAATGTTTCTGATGAGGGTGAGCTTGAAAGAATCATCAAGGAAGTTATCGAGGAGAACCCTAAGTCGGTAGAGGATTATCGTGCTGGAAAGAAAAAGGCGATGGGCTTCCTCGTAGGTCAAACTATGAAGAAAACAGGTGGTAAAGCAGAGCCTGGAAAAGTGAATGGAATATTAAATAAACTATTGTAAAAAGAATTAAATTCATTTATAATATATTCATTGTCATTCGTGTTTTAGATTTGAGAATAAGTCTTAAATTCGAATACCGATCGTATGGTTTTTATATACTTTTAGAAGATTTACATAGATATTTTGGGGATAAATGTAAAACTAAAAATACTAAAGAACGCCCGGAGGTTTGTGGCAGTGGATAGAATTATATATTTTGATTATTGTGCCTTTTTTATAATGTGTATCTTGCTTATCACGATGATAGTCAAGAACATTATTAAAGGCGAGATGAATAGATATTTTTTAATACTTTTGGTTGTTGCAATGCTGACAACATTTTTTGATATAACGGCCGTTTCATTAGATGAATACTATAGTGATATGACAGTTCTACAATACTTGGCACATACGTTATATCTGATGTTTCACATGCTTACTGCGCCAATTTATGTTATCTACATGCTTGTGCTGGTGGATAAATGGTATATTGGTGCGTCCAACCCAGTATTTAAGTTTTTTTACTACTTACCAGTAGTGTTGGCTGAAATAACGCTATTATTTAATCTAAAGTATCATTTTATCTTTTACATTGATTCCGAGGGAAGATATGTAAGAGGTAATTTGATGCTGTTAAATTACTATATTATTGCTGTTTACGGTATTTATGCGATTTTCGTTATTATTAAATATCGTAAATATTTTGGCATGTCTAGATTTATTTCTCTTTCCGTTGGATTATTTTGTGTAATTGCGTCGGTTATTATTCAATTTTTGTTCCCTAAATATTTGATAGAAATGTTTGGTGAGGCTTTAGGACTTCTCTTTATTTTGATGATGATTCGTTCGCCTATTGAGATTCTAGATTCTCAGGTTGGACTTCTTAATCTTAATACCTTTATGAGTGATATTTCGTTAGGAATGAATGTTCATAGAAGGAAGAAGGTTATTCTAATTTCCATTACAAATCAGCATGTTTTAAATGGTATTTTAGGATATGATTCTGTTGTAAAACTTGCTGGTGAAGTTGGAAAGATTATGGAGGAAGAAACCAAGCATCATAAGATTTATTGTAATAATTATTTCCTTGAAGATGGAAAATTTGCAATTGTAATTCGTGAAGATTTGGATGATGAGATAACGAATAGGATTTTAGTTGGTGTCAATTCAAAATTAAAGAATAATATTATAATCAAGGATATGAGAATAAATATTCTTGCTAATATTTGTATGACAGTTTGTCCGGAAGACATTGATAATGCAGAAATTCTTTTTAAGTTTTCTCAGGATCTTCAGAATATTACATATACAGGTAATATTTATTATGCTTCTGAAGTGTTTAGTAGAGATGAGTATGACATGCAGAAGGGGATGGAAGCAATTATTGAGAGTGCTCTTAATGAGAGAAAATTTCAGGTTTATTATCAGCCTATTTATGATACAAAGGCCCAGAAATTCCGTTCTGCAGAGGCACTTATCCGTCTTAATGATGAGAAGTATGGCTTTATTCCTCCAGATGTATTTATTCCGGTTGCTGAAAAGAGCGGTGCGATACACAGAATTGGAGCCTTTGTTTTAGAAGAGGTTTGTAAGTTTATTGTCAGTGAAGAATTTAGGAAAACAGAACTTGAATATATTGAGGTGAATCTTTCTGTTATTGAATGCATGCAGAGTGCCCTTATTGCAAAGGTTGTTCCTATTCTTGAGAAGTATCATGTATCACCGGATAAGGTGAATTTAGAGATTACTGAAACTGCCGTAGGTGATATGCAAAATACAATGCTTAAGAATATTGATGAGTTACATGAATATGGAATTAGTTTCTCGCTTGATGACTACGGAACTGGATATTCTAACATGCAGAGAATTGCGTCTCTTCCGTTGAGTCTGATTAAGATTGATAAGACTCTTGCTGCTAATGTTGAAAATGAGAATACTAGAATAGTTGTTGAGAACACAATTAAGATGATTAAGGCGCTTAATAAAATGATTGTTATTGAGGGCGTTGAAACTAAGGAACTTGAAGAATATTATTCTGAATTAAAATGCGACTATATTCAGGGATATTATTTCTCGAAACCACTTCCTAAGAATGACTTTGTTAAGTTTATTGAGAATAATTAATTCTTGATTTTAAAGGATTAATATAGAATAATATAATCTATATTTTTAAACACAAGGAGAACTAAGTATGATTAAAACTAAAGAGAATAATATTTTATCTATTATGATTAAAGTATTTGTTATTTGTGTCGGGCTTGCATTAACTCTTATGTTTACGACGGGATGTGATAAGAAGGAGAAAAAGCCTGCTAATACGGTGTCGGATACTTCCTCAGAAGAGGGAGAGGGTAAGGAGGAAAGTGTGAATTTACTTGAATTATCTTCTAAGGATTTTGCCGTTGAGATGGGCAACGGAACTAACCTTGGAAACACAATGGAGGCCTATGGTCATAAGGAGGGAGTTGATAAAGAGACTTCCTTCTATGAGACTTGTTGGGGTAGTCCGGTGACAACTCAGGAAACCTTTGATTATTTTAAGGCGGCTGGTTTTGATTCAGTTAGAATTCCTGTTGCTTGGACTAATATGATGGACTTTGAAAATGGTGATTATACTATTAATGAGGCTTATCTAGAGAGAGTTAAGGAAATCATTGATTATGCATATAATGATGATATGTTTGTTATTATTAATGACCACTGGGACGGTGGCTGGTGGGGAATGTTTGGTTCTAAGGATGCTGATAAGAGAAAGGCTGCCGAAGAGCTTTATGAGAGTATGTGGAACCAGATTGCTGAGTACTATAAGGATTATGATGCTCATTTGATTTTTGAAGGTGGTAATGAGGAAATTGGTACCCGTTTGAATGATTTAGATGAGGACTTTAATCCTAAGGGTGCTATTCTTTCTGAGGATGAGTGCTATGAAAAGGCTAATGAGATTAATCAGAAGTTTGTAGATATTGTTCGTGCCACAGGTGGAAATAATGAGAATAGATTCCTTTTAATTCCAGGATATGATACTGATATTACAAGGACTCTTGATTCACGTTGGAAGATGCCTACTGATAGTGCTGATGATAAGCTTCTTCTTTCTGTTCACTACTATACACCTTGGTCATATTGTGGTGCTACAGGTGAGGTCACATGGGGAACTCAGAGTGATTATGAGGAAATGAATACTCTTATGGAGAACCTTTCAGCATATACTGAAAAGGGATATGGAATCATCATTGGTGAGTGCAGTGTTGGTCCTACAGAAGAGGGAAAGATGAAGCCAAATGCCATTCTCTGGTATACTAACCTTTATGCTAATTGCGATTATTATGGATATGTTCCAATGCTTTGGGATACTAATAATCAGATGGATAGAGAGACAGGAAAATGGATTGATGACAGCATGGATTCATTCTTCAAGGAACATGCTCTTTCTAAGGAAAAGGAATTTACTACAGAAGAAGTTAAGGAAAATGCTAAGATTGTTATGGATAATGCCTTGAGTGAGGCACCTGAAACCTTCCAGGAGGAGAAAAAGAAAAAGACTAAGAAGGGTGAAAGCGTTGCGTGGATTATGTGGAACTCTGGAGACTGGGGAATTTCATATTCAGTAGGAGATGAGTATAATCCTGATCAGACTACAGAAGGTCTTAAGACTACTGATGTTACTGTTGATGGAGAGGGAACATATACTGTTGCACTTGACTTTACTGGTACTGCAAATGGATTCTCAAATTCAACAGCCTTCTCAGCGGTAGGTATTTCAGATGGTGAGGATAACTTCCCTGGATATACAATGGATATTAAGAGTGTTAAGATTAATGGCGAGGAGTATACTCTTCAAGGAAAGCCATATACGACTTCGGATGATCAGCATTGTACAAGAGTTAATTTGTATAACAGTTGGGTAAATGCTATTCCTGAGGATGCTCATACTATTGATGGAGATACTAAGGATGTTTCTCCAACAATTTTAAGTGCAGATAATTTAGGAGAGGTTGAGACAATTGAGGTTACCTTTGATTATGTTAAGCCTTGAGTCTTGTTTCGATAAAAAATCTGTGATAAAATACCTAAATAATATTTAGCATAACTAAATAATATATAGCATAATATGCAGAAAAGAGGAGAAAAATGAGTAAAAGTTTTGATGATTTACTTTCTAGGGTTGCTTCTGTACCTAAAAAGAAGGTTTCTGTTGCAGTTGCACAGGACAACGAGGTTCTTCTTGCTGTTAAGGCAGCAAAAGAAAGAGGAATTGCTGATGCGATTCTCGTAGGTGATGCTGATAAGATTGCTGAGATTGCTAAGGAAATCGATATGAATCTTGCTGATTACGAGGTCGTTGATGTTAAGGATGTTACCGAGGCTGCTCTTAAGGCTGTTAAACTTGTTCATGATGGCGATGCTGATATGTATATGAAGGGCTTAATTGATACCAAGGGATTCTTAAAGAGTGTTCTTGATAAGGAAGTTGGTCTTCGTTCTGGAAGTCCATTGTCTCACGTTTGTGTATTTGATGTCGAAGGTGCTGAGAAGCTTCTTTTCCTTACAGACGTTGCATTTATTCCATATCCTACCTTAGAAGACAAGGTAAACATTATTAATAATACAGTTGAGGTTTGTAATGCTTGTGGAATTGAAAATCCTAAGGTTGCACCTCTTGCAGCGGTTGAGGTTGTTAATCCTAAGATGCCTGAAACAGTTGAGGCTGCTGAGCTTGCTAAGATGAATGAAGAAGGAAAGATTACAGGTTGTATCGTTGATGGACCACTTTCATTCGACCTTGCTACAGCTCCAGAAGCTGCAATTCATAAGGGAGCAACTGGACGTAAGATTGTTGGAGATGCAGATGTGCTTCTTTTCCCTGATATCCATGCAGGAAATATTCTTTACAAAGCACTTGTTCATTTCTCAAATTCTAAGAATGGTAACCTTATTACAGGAACTAAGGCTCCAGTAATTCTTACTTCTCGTTCAGATAGCTTCGAAGTTAAGGTGAATTCTTTAGCATTGGGTGCGCTCGTTGCCGACTCAATGAAAAATAAATAAATATAATAATTAAATTATGTAAGGGGGTATTGTATGATTCAAAATGCAACAACTATAAGCAATCATATTAATGGGAAAATCAAAATGAGCGTTGTTCAGGGACATTTTGCTACAAGTCATTCTCACATCAATCATTATTTTGATATGACAATGCTTAAAATTAGACAGAACGATGCGAAAGAGGTTGCAAAGACAATTGCTAAACAGTATTCATACTCTACGATTGTTGACACTATTGTTTGTATGGATGGTTGTGAGGTTATAGGTGCATTTCTTGCTGAGGCTTTAAAGCAGAATGGTATCATGTCTATGAATAAACATGAAAGCATCTATGTTGTTACACCTGAGATTGATTCTAGTAACCAGATTATCTTTAGAGATAATACTAAGGGTGCAATTTATAATAAGCATGTTTTACTGCTTCTTGCATCTGCAACAACTGGTAAGACTGTTTCAAGTGCACTTGATTGTATTAAGTATTATGGTGGTCATGTTGCCGGTATTTCAGCACTTTTCTCTGCTGTTGATGAAATTGAAGGCCAGGAGGTTCATTCAATCTTTAATAATGATGATGTTCCTGAATATGAGACTTATGCAGCTCACGATTGCCCACTTTGTAAGCAGGGTGTTAAGGTGGATGCGATAGTTAATAGCTATGGTTATTCAGTACTCTAATTGATTTACATAAATTAGAATTTAAGTCATTTAAAATATAAATCCCACATATCTGAATTGATATGTGGGATTTTTTTAGTAAGTATATTTTTCGATTTCGTCATATAAATCCGATGACTGAAATTCGTTTTTATTTGAAATATCTTCCATTTGACCCATTTGATGAGTTATCTTAGCGCTTGATGTGCTGAGCTGCTCGGTTTGAGAAGCACTGTCTGCGACGGCTTCATTAATGTCGTTTATGTTGTGAACCATGTTTTCAACAGTTTTTTCCAGGTCAGATCCTTTTTCTTCAAGCATTTGCATACTGTTTTGAAGAGTTTCAGTTGAAACGGTATATTGTCTGCTTATTTCTACGAATGAGTTGTAGTCTTCAATTACGTTGGTTCTCATAAATTCTGACATCTTTTCGCTACAAGAGAGGAGTGTGTCTACAGAGTCAACTGCGATTTTACTGATACCATTCATTTGCTTAACAGCATCAGTGATTGAAGTACTTAGTCGTTCAACTTCTGTAGCAACGACTGCAAAACCTTTTCCTTTGTCGCCGGCTCTTGCGGCTTCGATTTGAGCATTTAAGCTAAGCATCTTTGTTTGATCGGCAATTTCATTGATTTGTCTTGAAATTTCTTTTACTCTTTCAATGTTTTTAGCGCCTGCAATAGCATTTCTGATTTCAAACTGGATTGTGTTAATCTCGTTTAATGTTTCTCTTTTATGTTTTTTCGCTGTTTCATAGGAATTAGTAGCATTGTTGTTCTCGTCATTAGCTGTTTCTCCCATTTTAACAACTTCGTTTGAGAAATTTTTTACCTCAGAGGACATTTCCTCAAGCTTTTGATTGACTATTGTGCTTGAAGAACTACATTGTTGCATGTTAGCTGTGATTTTCATTATTCCATCGTTTATGCTATAAATTGAATTGGCATTTTCTCTTAAAGTTTGGTTTAACGAGTGTCCGGTTTCTCTTATGTTTAGGGAGGTGCTTGATACATCACCAATAAGAGAGCGGATTTGGCGAATAAATCGATTCATGCTATTAGCAATTTCTTCGAATTCATCACCGCTTTTAATGTCAATTTCCTTTGTTAAGTCTCCAGAACCATCTGTAAGGTCTAGTACCTTATTGTTAAGGGTTATAAAACCTGACTTAAGGGTTGCACTGATAAAGTAAAGAAGTACTGAACCTATAATAAAAACGAAGGTACAAATAAATGCGATTAATATTGTAATTTTTTTGATTTGTTGCTTTAACCATAAGGATTCAATGTCTATTCCAACAGCACCATAAATCTTACCATCTGAACCCTTTATTGGACTATAGGCCGAAAGATGAGTTCCCCATTCATCTGTGTCAAAATCGGTGTTAGCTATAGGAGTTCCTTCTAAGGCTTTTTCATAGTTCTTAAAAGGGTCTGAGAAGACTTCACCTGTGATTGCTGGGTCTTCGGTGTCTGCATCAACAAGATATACGGTTTGACCATTTGAATTCTTGCCGATTATATAGACATATTCAATATTATCGTTGTCATCAAATAGCTTAAGTTGTTTAATAATTTTCTCATAGGCCTCTGATTTCATATCTTCTTTTGTGGAGATGGAAGATAGTTTATCGTAATCCACTGTTTTTGCAACGCAGTTGGCTAGGTTTAGAGCATTATCACCAACTTGTTGTTTCAGAAGATGAGCAGATCGATTGTAAAGTACAAAGCCCATAAAAGTGTCGGATATTATTATTAATAAAGCTATTGCAATAAATATTCGCGTCGCTGCGCCGACTCGTCTGACATTCATAAGCACTACCTCAAATTTTATTTAAAACGAATTGTTTTATCGTTCATTTATTTGTTTACATAAGTGTTTATATTATACAGTATATATGCATTTTTAGCAAGTTTAAAATAGAATGGAGTAAAAGCTAGAAGGACGATAATTTGTGATGCTTTATAAGGGTAACCACAATATAATGTGTTTTTTTGGTTAATTTCATTGACAAGAGGGTATAAATATGCTATAATTCGGCTGTCGTGTTAATGATTGTTTTGAACTTTATCCCCCAGATAAAATAGTTCAATAACAATCCCGTATACAAGAAAGAGGTGCATATGAGTCAGTCAGACATCAAAAAAGTCAAGCTCTCAATTGACAAGAATATTGGAAGTAAGGTCAAGATTAGGGCAAATAGAGGAAGACATAAAATTGACGTTACAGAGGGAGTTATTAAACAGACCTATCCAAGTATTTTTCTTGTAGATGTAGAAAATAAGCTTGACTCAAGCATCCAAACTGTTTCTTTTAGTTACACGGATGTATTGACAAGAGACGTAAGAATGCAGCTAATTTAAGGATAATATTTATTATTTTTAGTCGTCTCATTCTTGGATTTGAATAGGGGATTGTTTCTCCTATCCTTGGTAGCCGCTGAGTGCCATGAGGGCACATTTTCAGCGGCTTTTTTTTGTCCATATTTCTGGAAATTCTACTTTTAATGTAGCAACACTTTTTGGACATTCTCTTGCAATTGTCGAAAGTTGTGTTATAATCGGTAATGTTTGTAAAATAAATATTTTGGAGTGAAAATAATGAGTAAAAACAGTAATGAAAACAAGTCAGGAAATAATGAAGAATTGAAAAAAGATAAATTAAAGAAGGGCTCTGATTCAAAGGGAAAAAACAATAAGAGCAACAAGGATAAAAAAGATAAGAAGGATAAGATGTATTTTCTTCCTAAGACTGCCTTTGATTGGGTGTGTGATATCATTATCTTAGTATCTGTTGTTTTGTTTTTCTATATTGTGATTCCGCCTACAGTTAAGCATTTTAAGGATAAGAAGGCTGAGAAGGAAGAGCAGGAGGCTATTCAGGAAGCTTGGGATAGTATTACACCAACGCCTGCACCAACAGAAGTTCCAGAGTATATCACAATTTATAATCAGAATATCGAGACTTCTAAGGAAAAGAATGATACAGTTTTCACCTTAGAGTTTAACTCACAGGATTCATCATATAAGGATATTGTTTCATCTGGAGAACTTTCTGATTCAATCGATGAAGGAAAGTTTGAAGAGAAGGATGGAATGGTTATTACAACATCTGATGATGATCAGGAAGTGGTTAAATATATTAAAGAGGGTGATTATCTTGTTGTTAAGGATTCTCTTTATGATGGTAAAATTCCTGAAGATGCTAAGGAACACTTTAAGAAGACTTTTACTTATAAGAACAAGAAGACTGGTATCTATCGTATGCTTAGACTAGAGTCAAATGGCAAGTTCCAGCTTATCAAGGCTGCACTTAATGAAGATGGTGAAGTTGACCAGGCTAATTCTACTGCTACAACAGGAAAGTATAAGTATGATGGCCAGTTTATTCACTTAGATGAAGAGAGCGATGGTTCAATTCTTTTAGATTATTATGTTTACGAAGGAAAGGTAACAAACGCTTATTATAAAAGAGTTACAGAGGAAGATAGGGCAGCTGAAGCTGAGGAAGATGAAGAATAGGAAATGAGGCGATAGTTTATGAAGGAATTTAAGGGATTTGAGTATGTTGATGGCGGTGTTTGTGCTGCTGTTGGTTTTAAGGCTAATGGTTTAAATGCTGGAATTAATCCTGATAAAACAAAGAATGATTTGGGGGCAGTTTTTAGTGAGGCTCCTTGTGACACTGCCTGTGTATATACAACAAATAAGGTTAAGGGAGCTCCAATTCTTGTTACTCGTGAGCATTTGAAGAATAGTAAGGGGATTTCAAAGGCTGTTATTGTTAATTCTAAGAATGCAAATACTTGCAATGCTGATGGAGTTGAGATCGCTGAGAAGAGTTCTGCTCTTATTGCCAAGGAACTTGGAATTGATGTGAATGAGGTTATTGTTGCTTCAACTGGAGTTATTGGAGAACCTCTTTCAATTAAGCCTTTTGAGGAGAACATTAAGACGCTTTGTGAGGGACTTTCAAGAGATAATAATAGTAAGGTAGTCAATGCGATTATGACTACAGATACAGTTCCTAAGGAAGTTGCTGTTAAGTTTAATCTTGATGGAAAGACAGTTTATCTTGGTGGAATGGCCAAGGGAAGTGGAATGATACATCCTAATATGGCTACTACACTTAACTTTATAACATCTGATGTTAGCATTTCATCAGAGCTTATTCAGAAAGCACTTAGCGAGGTTGTTAAGGTTACATATAATTGTCTCACAATTGATGGAGATACATCTACTAATGATATGGTTTCTGTTATGGCAAATGGATGTGCTAATAATTCTAAGATTACCAAAGAGGGTGAGGATTACGAAACCTTTAAAAAGGCGCTTTATATTGTTATGATGAATCTTACAAGAATGCTTGCCTCGGATGGTGAGGGTGCTAGCAAGCTTATGGAAGTTAGATGTGCTAATGCTCCTGATTTAGAGACTGCAATTAAGGTTGCAAAGAGCGTTGCTGGTTCAACTCTTCTTAAATGTGCTATTGCTGGAGAGGATGCTAACTGGGGAAGAATTCTTTGTGCAATTGGATATGCTGATGCAGAATTTGATATTGATAAGATTGATGTTAGCATTTCAAGTGAAGCCGGGGAAATCAAGGTTTGCAAGAATGGCTCTGGAATTCCTTTCTCTGAAGAAGAGGGATTAAAGGTGCTTGCTAAGGATGAAATATTTATCGATATAAATATGAATCAGGGTGAGACAGAGGCGTATGCATGGGGATGTGACCTTACACATGAATATGTTTCTATTAACGGTGATTACCGTAGTTAATTCTAGTAATTGCCTACGTGAAACCGTTGGATATTAGCGTATTTAGGGTATATACTTTTTAATTTGGTAACAATGGTTTAAATATTCATAAATACTAAAATGGAGGGAAGTAAAATGGCAAAGATTGACATTATCTCAGGATTTTTAGGAGCAGGAAAAACTACTCTCATTAAGAAACTTATTAAAGACGCATTTACAGGCGAGAAGCTTGTTATTATCGAGAATGAATTTGGTGAAATCGGAATTGATGGCGGTTTCCTTAAGGAATCAGGAATTCAGATTACAGAGATGAATTCAGGATGTATTTGTTGTTCACTTGTTGGTGATTTTGGAAAGGCTTTAAGAGAAGTTCTTGATAAATATACACCTGACAGAGTTATAATTGAGCCATCTGGTGTTGGTAAACTTTCAGATGTTATCAAGGCTGTTAAGAAGGTTGGTGACGACGTTCAGATTAATAGCACAACAACAGTTGTTGATGTCAAGAAGTGTAAGATGTATCTTAAAAACTATGGTGAGTTCTATGAGAACCAGATTGAGTCTGCTGGAACAGTTGTTTTAAGCCGTACTCAGGAGGTTTCAGAGGATAAATTAAATACAGCACTTGAGCTTATTCATAATTTAAATGATGAAGCTAGTGTTATTACAACACCTTGGGATGACATTGATGGAAACAAGATTCTTGAGGCAATGGAAAAGATTAATACACTTGAGAAAGAGCTTATTGCGGCTGCAAACTTTGATTATGAGGCTGATGAGAAGGAAGCTGAGGAGCATAAAAAGCTTCATGAGCATGGACATCATCACCATCATCATGAACACGAGCATGAACACGAGCATGACCATGAGCATGAACATGAGCATGAACACGAGCATGAACACGAGCATGACCATGAGCATGGACATTGTTGTCATCATCATGGCCATCATCATGCAGATGATGTATTTGAAAGCATTGGAATTGAGACAGCTCATAAGTTTACTAAGGATGAGCTTGAAGGAATTTTATCTAGACTTGCTGGTGGAGAAGAATTTGGTGCAGTTCTTAGAGCTAAGGGAATTGTTCCTGCTGAAGATGGAACATGGTTCCACTTTGACTTAGTTCCTGAGGAGACTGAAATTCGTACTGGTGCTGCAGACTTTACTGGTAGAGTTTGTGTAATTGGAAGTAAGATTGATTCAGCTAAGATTAAGGAGCTTTTTAACTAATTAGATTTTTCGTTTTAATCTATTAGTTTGGCAGATGTGGCTTAAAAATGAGGTAATTTAATTTATATGTTTAACAGAAGAAAAAATATGATGATTTATGCCTTCCTTGGTTTTTTGGAGGCAGGTAAGACTAGCATTATCAAGGACTTATTAAAACAGGATTTATTTGATAGAAAATTAAAGACTCTTATCGTTTGTTGTGAAGAGGGAGAAGAGGAGTATGATCCTGTTTTCCTTGCAAATGTAGGTGCTACGGTTGCCTATATTGAAGATGAAAAGAGTTTTAGCGGTGATGGTATTTTAAGCCAGCTTAAGAAATATAAACCTGACAGAATCTTTGTTGAATACAACGGAATGTGGAGAGCAACAAAGATTATTGAGTTCTATCAGGACATTTGTGAGATTCTTTTTGATAGGCAGGTTATGATTCAAACCCTTGATATTGTTAATGATGAGACATTTTCGGTTTATATGAAAAATATGCCATCGCTTATGACAGAGCATTTTAAGGTTTCTGAGACAATTATATGTAATAGATGTACTGTTGAGAAGACTAATAAAAGTGCTGTCAGAGGAAGTGTTAAGGCGGTTAATCCTAGGGCTCAGCTTGTGTTTGAATCTGAAGATGAAGAGTTCTACAAGATGAAGGAAGTTATGCCTTTCGATAAGGAAGCCGATGTCATTGATATTACGAATGAGAATTTTGGACTTTGGTATATCGACATGATTGAAAATGTTAAGGATTACGAAGGCAAGACAATAAAGATTCGTGGTATTTGCCAGAAACCAAAGGGACTCACTCCTGGATTTGCGGTTCTTGGAAGAAGAGTTATGACTTGCTGTGCTGATGATATCCAATTTATGGGATTTATGGTTAAGTATGATAATTGGGATGATTTTAAGAATCAGGATTTTATCGCAATCACTGCCAGAATGGAATATAAGTATATGAAGGAATATCAGGAAGAAGGACCTGTGTTCTATGCTGATTTGGTCGAGAAGGAAGAAAGACCTGAGGATGATTTAGTTTATTTTAACTAAAAAGCAGATTTAAGGATTTATATTATGATTCAATATTTTGATACACACGCACATTATGACTCGAGCGCTTTTGAGTCTGATGTGCGTTCTGCTCTTATTAGAGCAAAGAATTCAGGGGTCTCTAAGATTGTTAATATTGGAACGAGTGTAGAGCGTTCTAAAAAAACAGTTGAGCTTACAAAAGAATATGATTTTGTTTATGGAACGGTTGGAATTCATCCTGATAAAGCCAAAGAGGGGATTTTAGATGAGAATCTTCAGGAAATTCGTGAACTAGCGACTTGTAAAAAGATTGTTGCTATTGGTGAGATTGGCCTTGATAGGCATTTAGAAAAGGAAATAGTTCAGGAATTTAAGGACGGAAAATCTAAAATATTCGATGGATTTAAGTCTAGCGAAGAGGTAATTCAAGAGAGAAGGAGAATTCAGGAGATTGCCTTTAAGAAGCAACTTGAAATTTCGATTGAGACAGGACTTCCGGTTGTGATTCATTCTCGAAATGCTACAGAGGAAACCTTTAGTATATTGAAGGCGTTCTACAAGGAGTTTTCTAAGGAACATGATAGGTGTCCAGGTGTGGTTCATTGTTTTTCTGGTTCAACTGAAATAGCTCGAGAGTATATTAAGATGGGATTTATGGTTGGAATTGGTGGAGCGGTTACATGGAAGCATTCTAAGAGGGTTTTAAAAGTTGTTAAAAATATTCCACTAGAATCAATTGTGCTTGAGACGGATGCGCCTTACCAAACACCAGAGCCACATCGAGGTGAAAGAAATGAATCACTTTACTTAAATTTTGTGGCTGAAAAAATCGCTGAAATTAAGGAAGTTGATATTGACACTGTGGCTGGTAAAACCTACGAAAACGCCGAAAAATTATATGGTATTAAGTCTTGTATTTTAATATGATTTGTGATATATTTTTTTAGATTGCTTGGAATTTGGCAGGGGTCTTTGGGATTTGACAGCTCGCTGATTTAAGTTCTTTGTTGAGAAAAGAATGTATCATTATCGAGGTGTGGCTAAGTTTGGTATAGCGCTGCGTTCGGGACGCAGAGGCCGCAGGTTCGAATCCTGTCACCTCGACTTTTGTATAGATGCAACATAAGGAGGATTTTTATGTACAAGAAAGTTTCTACAGATTTGAATTTTGTTGAAAGAGAAAAAGAAGTTGAGAAATTTTGGGATGACAATAGCATCTTCGAAAAATCAATGAAGATTCGTGAGGGTTGTCCAAAGTATAACTTCTATGATGGACCACCAACAGCTAATGGAAAACCACATATTGGTCACGTTTTAACTCGTGTTATCAAGGATATGATTCCTAGATATAAGACTATGCGTGGATACTATGTTCCTAGAAAAGCTGGATGGGATACTCACGGACTTCCTGTTGAGTTGGAGGTTGAAAAGCTTCTTGGAATAGATGGAAAAGAGCAGATTGAAGAGTATGGTTTAGAGCCTTTCATTGATAAGTGTAAGGAATCTGTTTGGAAATATAAGGGTATGTGGGAAGAGTTCTCAGGGAGAGTTGGTTTCTGGGCAGATATGGACAATCCTTATGTTACCTATGATGATGATTTTATCGAGTCTGAGTGGTGGGCTCTTAAGAAGATTTGGGATAAAGGGCTTCTTTATAAGGGATTTAAGATTGTTCCTTATTGTCCTCGTTGTGGAACTCCACTTTCTTCTCATGAGGTTGCTCAAGGATACAAGCAGGTTAAAGAGCGTTCTGCAATTGTTCGTTTTAAGATTGTAGGAGAGGACGCATACTTCCTTGCATGGACAACAACACCTTGGACACTTCCTTCAAACGTTGCACTTTGTGTTAATCCTGAGGAAGAGTATGTTAGAGTTAAGGCTTGTGATGGATATACATATATTATGGCTAAGGCTCTCCTTGATTCAGTTCTTTCTGGTCTTGCTAAGGAAGAGGGAGAGAAGGCATATGAAATCCTTGAATCATACAAGGGTACAGACCTTGAAGGTAAGGAATATGTTCCTTTATTTAAATTTACAGAAGATGAAGTTAAGAGACAGAATAAGAAGGCTCATTTCGTTACAGTTGATGATTATGTAACAATGTCAGATGGTACTGGTATCGTTCATATCGCTCCTGCCTTCGGTGAGGACGACTCAAAGGTTGGTAGAAAGTATGACCTTCCTTTTGTTCAGTTCGTTGATGGACACGGAAATATGACAGAGCAGACTGATTATGCAGGTCTTTTCGTTAAGGATGCTGATAAGCCTATTTTAGTTGATTTAGAGAAAAATGGACTTCTTTTCTCAGCACCTAAGTTTGAACATGATTATCCATTCTGTTGGAGATGTGATACACCGCTTATTTACTATGCGCGTGAATCATGGTTTGTTAAGATGACTGAGGTTAGAGATGACCTTGTTAAGAATAATAATACTGTTAATTGGATTCCTGAATCAATTGGTAAAGGACGTTTCGGTGACTGGCTTGAGAATATCCAGGATTGGGGTATTTCTCGTAACCGTTATTGGGGAACACCTTTAAATATTTGGGAATGTGAGGGATGTGGAAAGAGAGCTTCTGTTGGTTCAAGAAAAGAACTTGCTGAGCTTTCAGGAAATCCTGAAAATGAGAAGGTTGAGCTTCATAGACCTTATATTGATGCGGTTACATTTACTTGTCCAGATTGTGGAAAGACAATGAGAAGAGTACCAGAGGTTATTGACTGCTGGTTCGATTCAGGTGCAATGCCTTTCGCACAACATCATTATCCATTTGAAAACGAGGATCTCTTTAATGAGCAGTTCCCTGCACAGTTTATTTCTGAGGCGGTTGACCAGACTCGTGGTTGGTTCTATTCATTGATGGCAGAGTCAACACTTCTCTTTAATAAGGCTCCTTATGAGAATGTTATCGTTCTTGGACATGTTCAGGATGAGAATGGACAGAAGATGAGTAAATCAAAGGGAAATGCAGTTGACCCTATGGATGCACTTAAGGAATACGGTGCTGATGCAATTAGATGGTATTTCTATGTAAACTCTGCTCCATGGCTTCCTAACAGATTCCACGGTAAAGCAGTAATGGAGGGACAGAGAAAGTTCATGGGAACTCTTTGGAATACCTATGCATTCTTTGTTCTTTATGCAAATATTGATGGATTTGACGCTAGTAAGTATAGTTTAGATTATGATAAGCTTCCTGTTATTGATAAATGGCTTCTTTCAAGACTTAATTCAACCGTTAGAAGCGTTCGCGATAATATGGATGCATATAAGATTCCTGAGACTGCTAAAGCTCTTCAGAGTTTTGTTGATGAGATGAGTAATTGGTATGTTCGTCGTTCTCGTACTCGTTTCTGGGCTAAAGGAATGGAACAGGATAAGATTAATGCTTATATGACTCTTTACACTGCGTTAGTAACAATTTCTAAGGCTAGTGCTCCAATGATTCCATTTATGACTGAGGAGATTTACAGAAACTTAGTTGTTGGTATTGATTCAGAGGCACCTGAGAGTATTCATCTTTGTGACTTCCCAGAGGTTAATGAGGCACATATCGATGCTAAGCTTGAAGAAGATATGGAAACTGTTCTTCAGATGGTTGTTATTGGTCGTGCTTGTAGAAACAGTGCTAATATCAAGAATAGACAACCTATTGCTAAGATGTATGTAAAAGCTGAAAACTCACTTTCTGATTTCTATCTTGATATTGTTAAGGATGAGCTTAATGTTAAGGAAATCGAGCAGACTGATGAGATGGATTCCTTTATGTCATATAGTTTTAAGCCACAACTTAAGACTCTTGGAAGACGTTTTGGAAAATATATTAATGATGTTCGTGAGATTTTAGATGGCATTGATGGTTCAGCTGCTTATAAGGATCTTGAAGAAAATGGTTATATTAAAGTTGAGGTTGGAGGCAAAGAAGAAAAGCTTGTTAAAGAAGACTTGCTTATTGAGGCTGAACAGGCTGATAACTATGAAACACAGTCAGATCATGGTGTGACAGTTGCTCTTGACACATGCCTTACTCCAGAACTTGTTGAGGAAGGTTTTGTCCGTGAGGTGATTTCAAAGCTTCAGACAATGCGTAAGGATGCTGGTTTTGAGGTTATGGATAAGATTAAGATTGGTATTAAGGATAACGATGAGATTTCTGGAATTGCTGAGAAAAATAAGGAAGAGATTATGAGAGCAGCAATGGCAGATGAGCTTAAGATTAATGAGACAAGCGGATTCACTAAAGAATGGAAGATTAATGGAGAAGTAGTTACTCTTTCTGTTGAGAAACTTGGATAAAATTCCTATTATAATTATTGTGAAAAATAACCAAAAATTAGTGGTAATTTTCAAAGTTTTTTGTTATAATTTATGAAGTTTATAACATGGATTTAAACTTGTGCTTCTCATTACAAGTTTATCTATCAAACTTAAGGAGGGTTTATATTTATGAGAAAAACATTAAAGATGCTCATGGGAGGACTTTTGTCAGCTGCAATGGTTCTTACAATGGGTGGTGTAAATTCACAGGTTGCTGAGGCAGCACCAAACACAGTTGTAACTAAGGTAGAGGCTGTAGCAAAGGATAAGTCTCCAGGATATCATGGATACTTCTACTTCCAGACAGGTGGATCTTATATATTCAGAGATAACTGGTATGATTATGCTAAGTATACAGCGAATAATCCAGCTACTCAAAATGATTGTGATAAGTTTGGATTAAATCAGAGAAACATGGTTTATGGTAAGGTTAAGGAAGATGGTTCTACTGAAGGTTATTATGTAACAGATTATTCACCTCTTCTTCATGCTGGTTTCACTGGTGATATCACTGTTGAGGAAGGCGGAAAGACAATTACAAAGAAATCTGGTGGTGTAGCTCGTCTTAACTATACAGATGCTTATATTGATAAAGAAGGAACTTATAGTGTAAGATTTGATATTCCTGCAGATCAGGCAGACTTATTCACTTATGAAACAAAGAATTCAAACTTTGCAAGTTCAAATGGAGTACATCCAGATACAGGTAATATCTTCACAATGGTTGGTCTTTCAACAGATATTCCTCGTTCACTTAATGCAACATTCTCTAACTTAGAGCTTTATGTTGATGGAACAAAGGTTGCTACAGTTGCTGGTGATTGTACAGCGGATAATGGTGGACTTAAGAATGATAAGGCTGCCGGAGATGCAGCAAGAGTTAAGAGTTCTGGTGATTACTATACACCAATGATTGTTAACGCTTATGATGATCATGGTGATGCTAGTTTAGTTAGAGGAAAGACAGCATTTACAGCTGTTCCTACAAAGAGCATGGAACTTAGATTTACTGTAAAGGGTGATTTCGTTGATGCTAATTCAACTACAGCTTCAAAGAGTGAAGAAATCCTTGATGGTAAGAATAATTACGCAGATAACAGTGCAACAGCATTTGCTAAACAGCTTGATCCAAACTTTACTTATCAGCTTAACAATGGTTTCACAGTAAACGCTGATGGTTCTTCAGAGGCTATTCTCTATGATTACTTATCAGGTAAGGTTTCAAAGCAAACAACATCTGCAACTGGTGAAACGACAACTACTGAAGTTACAGGTGCAGCTATTAAGAAGGGTGAGTCAAAAGTACAAACAATTACTTTCCCTGAAGTTGGAACAACATATGATGTTGATGGTTCTATTTACACAGTAACAAAGGCTTGTGCAATGGGAACAACAGGTGAAGTTACTGAAGGTGAGCTTGAATTTACACAGGCAGCTAACGCAAAGGCTGTTACAGTTGAAGGAACATATAAGGATGCTAATTCATATCCTTACAACGTAACTTCAATTAAGGCTAAGGCTTTTGCTAAGGCTAAGAAGTGCCAGAAGATTACAATTGGTGATGGTATTACAACTATCAATAATCTTGCATTTGCTGGTGCTAAGAATAAGCTTAAGATGATTGATATGTCTGAGAATGTTACTCTTAAGAAGATTGTTGGTAAGAAGACATTTGTATTCAAGAATAAGGTAACAATCAAGGTTCCAAAGAAGAAATACAGCGCTTATGCAAAGCTTATTAAGAAGGCTGGCGGAAAGAACAAGAAGAAGATTGTAATCAAGAAGGTAGGTTAATCTACATTCAATCAATAATAAAAACTTAGATTTAACGTAATAAATACAATTCGAATTTGTTATAGATGTTATAAACTAAGAGAACCCCTGTACC
>JAILNN010000114.1 GCA_024691565.1 Lachnospiraceae bacterium
TTGTTGCTTGTTACATTGCTATATACATGAAGTCCCCATGCAATACCTGCAACAACAGCTGTAGCCATAACGCACATAAGCACATATTCAGCAACATTTCCGTCTGTGAAAATAGCAACTCCAAGTGTAAAAATATAAAGCGACAAAAGAACTACAATCGCAACCCACGCAAGAATTCTCCTAATCTTATCACCATCCATAATTATCTCTCCTTTTATTTAAATTTTATGATTCAAACCCTAATTTCCTAATCTTCTTTTCCTTAGGACCTTTTATCTTTCTAAGTCTTTCTTCCCTTTCCTTCTCAACACCGAATTCTCCCGCCTCGTAGAACTGAGCATCCACAAGATTATCCGGAAGGTATTGCTGCTCAACATAGTGATTTGGGAAGTCATGAGCATATTGATAATCGATACCTCGACCAAGCTTTGCAGATGACTTATAGTGTGCATCCTGCAAGTGCGCAGGAACTGGGTCCGTAGCCGTTGTCTTCACGGTTTCAAGCGCCCTGTCAATCGCCATAATAGCAGAATTTGATTTTGGTGCTGTCGCAACATAAATCGCAGCCTGAGCTAGTGGAATTCTCGCCTCTGGCATACCAAGTCTTTCAGCTGCAAGACTCGCATTCACCGCAACAACAAGTGCCTGTGGATCAGCATTTGAAACATCCTCAGAAGCACAAATCATAATTCTTCTAGCAATAAACTTAGGATCCTCACCAGCATAAAGCATTCTCGCTAAATAATATACAGCCGCATCCGGATCAGAACCCCTCATACTCTTGATAAAAGCGGAAATAGTATCATAATGATTATCTCCATTTTTATCATATTTTACAACTCTTTTTTGAATACATTCCGAAGCAACCTCTAAGGTAATGTGAATAATTCCATCCTCAGATCTCTCCGTTGTTAAAACTCCAAGTTCAATCGCATTCAGCGCCCCTCTAGCATCTCCGTTTGCAGTATCTGCAAGAAATTCTAGTGCATCATCATCGATTTTAGCGCCATATGCGCCAAGTCCTTTTTCTTCATCATTAACAGCCCTTAAAATCAGCTTCTTTATATCGTCCGAATTAAGTGATTTCAATTCGAAAATCACCGAACGAGAAACCAAAGCCGGATTCACTTCAAAATAAGGATTCTCAGTTGTTGCTCCAATAAGAGTTATCGTTCCATCCTCAACAAAAGGCAAAAGATAATCCTGCTGACCTTTGTTAAATCGATGAATCTCGTCCACGAAAAGGATGGTCTTTTTTTGATACATGCCAAACCGCTCCTTCGCAGCATTAACAACCTCTTCCATGTCCTTCTTGCCAGCAGTTGTAGCATTAATCTTCACAAATTCAGAACTGGTCGTATTCGCAATAACATAAGCCAATGTAGTCTTTCCAGTTCCAGGTGGTCCATAAAAAATAATCGAACCAAGTTTGTCAGCCTTAATAGCCCTATATAAAAGCTTATCCTTGCCAACAATATGTTCCTGTCCTACAACCTCATCAAGGGTTTCAGGTCTCAAGCGAGAAGCAAGCGGCGAGCGTTCTTCGCTCGTTTGCTGGCTCATATATTCAAACAAATCCATTTTTTTCTCCTAAATTATACAACCGGTTTATCATCCCACCACATAAACGCCTAAAAATAGGGACTTCCTTCTAAGCTAAATACTCTCCACAATATCCAACTCCGAAACAACCTCAGTTTCGGCCTTCGAAGCCGTTAATTCACTCACTCTATTTAAAATTCCATCGAACTTCGCATCACTAACCAAAGCTGTGATTTTCACATCCTGCCCATAGTCGATGTTATCAATTCTCACATTCTCTTTTTCCAAAAAATACTTAATCTTTTCACTCATGGAATAGTCCACTGAAATCAAAAGTTCTTTACCAGGAATCAGCTTAACAACCTCGCTGTCATCAAGTCCTGCCTTAGCTGCATCCGAATATGCTCTCGAAAGACCGCCAGTACCAAGAAGGACTCCACCAAAAATTCTCGTCACAATAATACAAGTATTAATCAGATTATTCTTATCAATAACCTCTAAAATAGGTTTTCCAGCTGTCCCCTGCGGCTCACCATCATCAGCCGCTCTAACGAAATCTTTATTCTTACCAATTACATAAGCATAGCAATAGTGTCTGGCATCTGGATATTTCTTCTTCTCTACTGCGAGCAAACTTCTCACCTGCTCTTCCTCTTCCACCTGCCACACACTAGCAATAAATCTCGATTTCTTTTCAACGATTTCACCCTCGCCTGCAAAACCAGCACCGCAAGCTAAATAGGCATTTCTATCGGGTGCCATCCTACTATCAACAGTGTAAAATTCCATTCCAAACTTCCTTACTTCCTCAGTTTCTTGAAAAAGTCGCTAAGCATCTCGCTACATTTATCTTCCAAAATTCCATAAATTGTATATGGCGCATGATTAAATTTCTCAATATGCAACAAATCAATCACACTGCCGGCACAACCCGCCTTTTTGTTCATCGCACCAATAAACACCTCAGGAATTCTAGATTGAATAATAGCCCCAGCGCACATCTGGCAGGGCTCAAGCGTAACATACATCGCCGTTTTCTCAAGTCTCCAGTCTTCCATTACCTTACATGCCTTCTTAATCGCAAGAATTTCAGCATGTCCAAGACTGGTATTCATTTTATTTCTCTTATTATAGGCGCGCGCTATGATTTTCCCCTCATAAACAATAACGCATCCTATCGGCACATCGCCATTAGCAGCAGCCTTCTTAGCTTGCTTCAAAGCCTCCTTCATATATTTTTCATGAAGTGAAATTTCCTCTGAAGTAAGCTCAGACTCTGTAACATGCATATTAACAAAACTCTTCAATTCTGACTAACATCCTTTAAAACTTAACTTTCTTCTTCTTACTCTTACCATTAAGGTTCTTACCCTGAACATAAACCTTTCCAGCTCCTTTAATCTTAGAAGAAGAATATGAAAACTTACCCTTAGAATCAAGCTTAACCTTATGTTTCTTGTTTCCAATAATTACATATGCCTTAGTATTTGTGTTAGCAAGTGTTGGATTTCCATTTTCATTTCCAACAATATCAATCTTTCCAGAAACCCTTCCATAGTACTTGCTAGCGTATGTAATCTTAGGTGTATCCGGAACCACCTCAGTTCTGGTAACTGTCTTAACATTCGACTTACACTTATCATTTGTCGCATAGAACTTTAACTTAACTCCAGAATCGGTTCTAGGCACCTTGATTTTATATAAATAACTACATTTTTTCTTTTTATATGTTCCATTTGAGCTAGTATATGTTTTACCCTTCATGGTAATCGTAATCTTAACCAACTCATCAGAATAAACCTTAACTTTTTTATCCCTGTTATTTACTGTAGAAGTGTCAACCGTAGGTTTTTTAGGCTTAACAAGATTGACTTCCATATCTGTATATAAACTAATTCTGTTCTGAATATCATAGGTGAAAATTGTAACCTTATTATCAACTGTCAAAGTCTTAGGTAAATCCATAGAGAAGTTTCCTTCATCATCCACAGAAACATCAATGCTATCAACAGCATATCCCTCTTTATAAAGCACAGATGAAATATAGAACTCCTGTCCACCGCTCGTTGGAACATAAAGCATGCTAGAATCCACTAGAACTGCAGGAAATGAACCTGTATCATTAAGGTTACCAGAAATTGTTCTGCTCTTCGTTGTAATCTCGTTTACAGTAGGCTTATTTGGTCCATTACGATGAACCTCAACAACGGTCTTATCGCTGCTGTCACCCTTTGTGTTTTCCTGATAAACTGTAAGTTTAGTACCAGCCTTCTGAGCAGGTAATGAGTATGAGAAATTACCGCTCGCATCAATACTTTCTTTATACACCTTATCAGGCGTTTCAATATAAATATAATTCATTGCAATACCAGTACCAGTTATCTTTGAATCAGTATTTGTATAGTAATTAACAACCGGTTTTGGAAGCTTTGAAGTATCAATATCATCAACATAAACATATTTAAGAGATGAATTTCCATTTTTATCGATTGCTAAGAATGAATAGATAGAATTTGATGTAATTTTATACTGGTTAGTACCAATCTCATCTGTATCATTCCACAAAAGAGAAGTCTTTTTATACTTACCCTTAAGAACCTTGTATCCCTTGATTTCAGCCTTCGCACTAGCATATAGCTTAGCCTTAACACTTCCAAGTGTAGCATTATCAGCAACAGTGTAAATATTAAAGAAAGGAAGGTTTGAATTATCATCGCCAAAATCCATCAACTTATCATTGAAGTAATAATCAACCTCATCATCTCTAATTAAGCTCCAGTTATAATCTCTAGTATCATACAAAGTAGCTGCCCTTTCAAATTCTTCAAAGAACTCAACTCCGTACTGTCTATAATCTGAGGCATCCAAAGAAGCGAGTACAGAAAATTTATCAGCGCTCGCTAATCCAATTTCAGGAAGCTTTTCACTAACAAGAATAACCTTCTCATCACTAGAAACTTCCTTACCATTAATTGTAAGATTACTTATTCTAGATGCACCCGTATTTTGAATCTGTCCTTCTACTGAATACTTTGCGGCCTTTGTAATATCGATTTTGTACTCAATACCATCAAAAACCATATAGTTTTCAAGGGAACTCTTCCAACCATCTTTGATAATATCTGCGCTCTTAGTAACGCTACTTCCGCTAGGAATAATTACCGCAGAACTAGTAGGAACCTCGCTCTTATCATTATCGCTATCATCTGTTGCAGACTTCATTCCTGCATCAGCATCACTAACAGCTGTTCCAGAACTATTCTCCAAAGGTTCAGCCGTCTCTTCAGCCGCCTGTGTTTCAACTGGTGTATCCGTAGTATCTGCAGGTTCCTCACTAGGTGAAACTGCACTCCCAGAAGTAATAGTAACAGTAACATCATTTGAATAAACACTAGCAGACCATTCCATCAATTCCTTAACTGCAGCCATATTTGTTTTATATATATATAGTCCATTCGAAGAATTGAGAATCTGTGAAATATTATTCTTAGAAACATATTCAGTAATTTCAGTATACTTTCCATTTTCTAAGTCACCATCTCTAACGACACTGTCCGCCGCAATAATCTTAGTAGCATCAGAGATTTCAGTATCGCTCAAGCTTTCATTTAAATACTTCAAAGCATAAGAAGTCTTAACTTCATTTGCAATCTGAGAAAGTGAATTATCCTCAAGAAATGCATTCTCATTAGATAAACTAAAATCCCCCTTCAACTCACATAAAATTTCACTAAGATTCTTATCGTTCTCACTCAATTCCTCAGCCGAAGCCACCTTTTCCGATTCAGTCCCAATAAAAGTCTCATTATAAACCGGCTGTGACAACAGCAACCCCGCAGTTAGCATAAAACAAATTGTCTTTTTAAACATAATAAATCTCTCTCTATCCTAAAACTATTTATAAATTCTATAGATAATCCTCTTCTGTATATTTTGAAACATCGATAATATACTGGAATCTTCTCGCCAAAACAGGCGTAATCTTAAAGAGCTTATCCATAGTATCACCCTCGTCTGACAAAGTAACAACGAAATCATCGCTGTATTCATCCATCAATTCGAAGAGCACTCCTATCGTTGTAAACAAAAGCCCAGACGCATTTGTTACAAGCAAGCAGCTACCTTTGAGCTGATCCTTAAACGCATTGATATCAAGCTTATTAAGCTGTTTTGAATCAATCTGAGCAATATTAGTAGACGAAAGGAATCCCTTGTTATTCATGATTCGAACAATCTTCTTTGTCACACCAAGGATTCTTTCATTTCCATGACCAATAAGCACATAATGCGTAAGTTCAGGTTCCCCTGAAATAAGTGTGAGGATATCCTGCATACCTTTATGAAGAGCCTTCGTTGTTGGAAGCTCTGTCTCAGGCAAGGTTGCATTTGTTCCCTCACCCATAATATGCTGTGTCTCACCCATACGCGCATTAGTTGTAATTGGTGTCTTAAATCTTTGTACCGGCTCAGCAACCTTTTTCTGAGGAAGAACCTGCTTAACCTCAGGCATATCAGGCTCAGGCATAATCTGACTAAGTCTCTCTTCTTCCTTCTTTTCAGCCGGTGATAATGGCTTATCTTTTACAATAACATTGCTAATATCCTTTGTATCCTGTGAAAGAACATCATCCTTCTTATCATCTTCAAGGTTGATTTCACTCATTCCAACAGGTGTTCCAGACGCTTTAGCTTCAAGTTCTGCACTATCATCAGCCTCAAGTTCAACTGGCTCCTTAGTTTCCTCAAGAACTCCAGCCTTAATTCCAGCATCCTTAAGAACCTCCTGAACATTACCAGCAAGTTCCATGGTATTATCAGCAATCTTTAAGTTATTAACAGCATCCTTAGCACTCTCTGTAGAAATCTCAGGTGTTGTTGGCGCTGGTTCAACAACTGGCGCTGGCGTCTCAACCACTGGTGCAGGCGTTGGCGCTGGTTCAACAACTGGTGCTGGCGTCTCAACCACTGGTGCAGGCGCTGGCGCTGGTTCAACAACTGGCGTCTCAGCCACAACAGGTGCAACAACTGGCGTTGGCGCTGGTGTTTCAGCCACTGGTGCAACAACTGGCGCTGGTGTTTCAGCCACTGGTGCAACAACTGGTGTTTCTACAACTGGCGCTGGTGCAGGTACTTCAGCCACAACTGGCTCAGCCGCACCAACAGTTGCTTGCGTCGGTGTTCCAACAACCGCATCAACAGCACTTGCAACCTCAGGTGTCCTAATAAATGTCGTAATATCATCAACGGCGTCTGTAGGAAGTGGTTCATTAAAGTCTTGAACCTCCTTCTCCATCAACTGATCTCCGCCAAGTTTAAGCTTCTCAAGAGTATCAAGAGTATTCTGTGCCTCTTCTGAACCAATCTCCTGATTCTTCTCCATATCTAAAATCGCATTGATTTCCTTAGATAAATCCTTTGTAATTCCCGTTCCAGACTGAGAATCCCTTATGAATTTTTCCTGCTGCTCAATAGTGTAAGTAGGGATTTCTTCTGTATCAAATCCAGGACTTTCAACGCCGGCTTGATTAACACTGCCAGGATATCCATTAACTTCAGAAATACCTGCCATACCTTCGGAAGGATATGCCCCACCTTGGATAGCCCCTTCATAAACTTGTTGATTCGCTTGAGGCGTGTTTTCAGTGTAGAACTCTTCTTCTTCTTGCTTATCGTAATCGTCGTACGCTTGCCAGTTTTCGCCCGCTTTCGGGATTTCGCCTGTATGCCCAATCGCGTTGATTTCTTCCCACGAATAGGTGTCATCTTCTTCCGGCTCGATAACTTCGTTCGTTTCGACGATGAAACTCGACCTTTCTTCATTATTAGCCTCCCCTACATTAGATGGCGTTCCTATTCCTGCCACATCCGAACCTCCAGAACTTGAAACACCAGAAACTGTGTACTTCTCCGTTTCAACACCACCAACAACATATGACTCTGTCTTAGAACCACTAGCTGCATAGCTCTGTGCAGGCTGACCAGATAATTCCTGCATACCAGCAGGTGCCTGAACATTCGAATTTGCAGGTGTTGCAGGAGCAGCGTCTCCCATCTTTGCCATACGTTCAGCATATTCCTTAGCCTGCTCATCAAGGATTTCATCATAAAGATATCCTTCCTCAGCATCAGCAATAAGGAATGCTTCCTTATCTTCCTTAGCCCTTCTCTTTTTCTCACGCTCCGCAAGTCTCTGTCTCTTAAGCACACTAGGATCCAACGGTGGAATTGTGGCCGTATCCATTGGATTTGGAGCTTCCTCTTTAATTGTATAATCCTTGTCATTAAATGCACTGAAGTTTCCTCCAGCGTCAAGATATGCTAAGAGTAACTGTGCTCTCTCAACAATCTCTCCATGACCAAACCATGTCTTAATGCTCTCGCATTCCTTACGACAATCCTCTTCACGTCCCGCAAGCTGGTAAAGCTTAGCAAGCTCATATTCCCACTCTTCCAAGTGCTCCTGCTCCTTAAGCTCCTCCAAAATCGAAATAAGAACATCATAATCTGCTCCCTTAGCCTTTTCGATACGGTAATGCAAAATAAGATTATCTCTCTGGCTCTTAGATGTTTTAACGAATTTCACATAGTACTCAGATGCTTCATCGAACTGTTCCATCTTCAAACATACATAAATAAGCTGCTGAAGATAAGCTCTTGTAAGCTCCTTATCATAAAGCTTTGAATAAAGCTCCTTAGCCTTTTCATAATCCTCGTTCTTAGAATAAATCTCTGCACACATCTTCATGTCTGCAACACTTCTAATCATCCTAGGATTCATGTTGACAAGAACTCCATAAGCCTTCTTGTAGAGCCTCTGTTCGTAAAGCTCTTTAACCTGTGCACTTCTTACCAAATCATCTCTTAATCCCATAGCCATCCCCCATTCTTTCTAAAATAGTTCATTTTTTATATGATACATTATTAATACTTAAACATCTCTGTTCCAAGGGCCTCATCACTAACACTACTGTCCCCATTTTCCTTAAGTTCAAGGTATTCATTAAGCATATCCACAATATCAGTGGCATCTAAACCATGAACCATCGCTGCCTCCTCAAGTGTTTCACCCTCCGCAGCAAAGCACGTAATACAATGCATTCCTGAAGCCATTAAAAGTGGTGCCATATTAGGGTCAACCGCCATAACCTCAGTTACTATCATATCCTTGTTTACTCTCTTACTCACAAAATCATCTCCTATAAAAAATCATTATATATCGGCAGCTTAAATTCTAATACAAAAAAAGAGCTGTCTGAACAAAAGCAGACAGCTCCCAGCCATAGTTTTTAAAATAAAGAAATATCAGCCTTCTGAAATAGCTCCTACAGGACAAGCACCTGCACATGCACCACATGAAATACATGTATCTGCATCGATTTCATAATGAGCATCTCCTTCAGAAATAGCACCTACAGGGCATCCGCCTGCACATGTACCACAACTGATACAATCATCTCCAATTACATATGCCATAGTAATTTCCTCCTTGTTAATAAGTATAAGTGTACAAAACTATATCCGTTGTTTCATTATACTACAAGAAGTTATTTTTTTCAAGCAGAAAATGCCGAATTTAAGGCACTTTCGTTACCTATGGCTAACTACTTTTAGGTGAAAACATCTGCTTTTTATTTACTTGTTATTCTAATTATTTATGTTCGCTAGATCTAAGTTCAATAGTAGGGGAACCATGATTTTCAATGTATGCCCTGGTTATTGTAACCTTTCCAATATTATCATCCTTTGGAATTTCATACATAATATCTAGCATAAACTCCTCGATAATCGCCCTCAAAGCTCTCGCACCAGTTTTTCTCTCAACCGCTCTCTCGGCAATAGCCTCAATTGCTCCCTCATCAAACTCAAGTGCAACCTCATCAAACTTAAGGAGTTTCTGATACTGCTTAATAATCGCATTCTTAGGTTTTGTAAGAATAACCTTAAGCATATCAACTGTCATAGCCTGGAAAGCACAAATCACAGGCAATCTTCCAAGAAACTCAGGAATCATTCCAAATTCACGAAGGTCATCTGCATTAACCTTCATCAAAATATCCTTATCTTCATCAAAGGCATCCTTTAAATCTGAACCGAAACCAATCGATGAATTCTTAGTAAGCCTGTTCTTAATGTTCTTCTCCAACTCAGGGAAGGCACCACCAACAATAAACAAAATATTGCTGGTATCTAAATTAACAGTAGGAACCATGGAGTTCTTACTAGACGCGCCAACCGGCACTTCAACTTCACTTCCCTCAAGAAGCTTAAGAAGTCCCTGCTGAACGGCCTCTCCACTAACATCCCTGCTATTGACATTCTTCTTTTTTGAAATCTTATCGATCTCATCTATAAATACAATTCCGTGCTCAGCCTTATCAACATCATTATCAGCTGCAAACAAAAGCTTAGAAAGCACGCTCTCAACATCATCGCCAATATATCCCGCTTCAGTAAGTGTTGTAGCATCCGTAATCGCAAGCGGAACCTTAAGAATTTTCGCAAGAGTCTGAACAAGATAAGTCTTACCGCAACCTGTAGGTCCAACTAAAAGCATGTTAGACTTCTCAATCTCAACTCCATCATCAAATGCAGTTGCTGCAATCTCACCCTTCTCTTCAGCTTCCTCTTCTCTTTCAAGGGCAATAACCCTTTTATAATGGTTATAAACTGCAACACTCATAACCTTCTTTGCATGTTCCTGTCCAACAACATACTCATCCAAATGCTTCTTAATAATATGTGGCGCAGGAAGATTTTCAATATTTAACTCAGGCGCAATATCAACCTTTTTCTTCTTCTTTTTCTTCTTAATCTTCTGTTGCTGAGGAAAATCCATCCCACCAAACGGAGGAAATTGAGCAAAACTAAAGAT
>JAILNN010000151.1 GCA_024691565.1 Lachnospiraceae bacterium
GTTATAAACCTGACCTTTCTAAGATTAGAAAGAAGGATTGTTTTGAAGAAATTTTGAGGGTGCTAAAAGAAGCAAAATAATTTAAAGGAATAGTTAGGAATTTTATGAATATTAGTATTACGATTGGTCAATATTATAAAGAAAATTCAATAATTCATAGCTTGGACCCGAGAGCAAAAATTTTGGCAACATTTTTATATATTGTTTCAATTTTTTTGATTAGGGAACCGATTGTTTTCTTGGTCCCGCTTGTGTTTTTGATTGTGACATATAGTCTTGCGAAAGTCCCTTTTAGATATGTTTTCAGAGGGCTTAAGCCGGTGATGATTTTGATTATCATTGCCTTTTTAATGAATCTTTTTGGAACTAAGGGAGAGGCTTGGATTCATGTCTATAAGTTTACGATTACTCATGAGGGTTTTAGGCTTGCGGTTAAGGTGAGTCTTCGATTTATCTTTTTGGTGACTGCTTCGTCGCTTATGACATATACGACTACATCAAATAACCTTGCGAAGGGACTTGAGAGTTTAATGAAGCCTTTGAAGCTCATTAAATTTCCGGTCCATGATATTGCAACAATGATTTCTATTGCTCTTAGATTTATTCCGATTTTAGTTAATGAGCTGGATAAGATTAGGCTTGCTCAGAGAGCAAGAGGGGTTGATTTTGATGAGGGGAACACCTTTGTTAGAATCAAGAAGATGATTCCCCTCATTATTCCTCTTTTTGCATCTGCAATGAAGAAAGCAAATGAGATTGCGCAGGCGATGGATTCAAGATGTTATAATTCTTCGGATATGAGAACAGAGATTAATGAGATGAAGTTCGCTGCAAAGGACTATATTGCTCTCTTTGTGACATTGCTTTATTTGGGGCTTGTTATTGTTTTTAGAATCATATAGGGACTTCTGAATTGATTTATGGACTTATAAAAACTATAATATACTTTGACACTTTTAAATGAAAATATTTATTGTTTTAGGAGATTTTTATGGAAAAACTTATAAATCCTGTGGTTACGGCCGGTATTTTGAGAAAATATGATTTTCACTTTCAGAAAAGGTATGGTCAGAATTTTTTGATTGATGAGCATGTCCTTAATAAGATTATTTCTGCGTCTGAAATCACAAAGGATGATTTTGTTTTGGAAATTGGACCGGGAATTGGTACCATGACTCAGTTTCTTTGTGAGGCGGCTGGTAAGGTTCTTGCTGTTGAAATTGATGAGAAGCTTATTCCGGTTTTGGAAGATACACTTAGTGAATATGACAATGTGCAGGTTATTAATAATGACGTGCTTAAATTAGATTTAAATAAGATTGCTGATGAATATAATGATGGGAAGAAGATTAAGGTTGTTGCGAACCTTCCATATTATATTACAACACCTATTATTATGGGGCTTTTCGAGGCACATCTCCCTCTTGAAAGCATTACCGTTATGATTCAAAAGGAGGTTGCTGACAGGATGCAGGCTGGTCCTGGAACCAAGGATTATGGAGCTCTTTCGCTTGCTGTTCAGTTTTATTCTGAGCCTGAAATTGTTGCGACTGTTCCTCCGAATTGCTTTATGCCTCGTCCGGGAGTGAGTTCTGAGGTTATTCGTTTGAAGACGCTTGAGAGTTGTCCTGTTGATGTTCAAGATGAAGCCTTTATGTTTAAGGTTATTAGGGCTGCATTTAATCAGAGAAGAAAGACTCTTGTTAATGCACTTGGAAATGCTAGTAATATCAATGTTTCTAAGGATCAGGTGAAGGATGCGCTTGGACAGATGGGGCTTGATGAGAGAATTCGTGGTGAGGCACTTGAACTAGGTGAGTTTGCAAAGCTTTCTAATTTGCTTAAATAGTTATGACTATAATATACATGATGTGAGGTGCTGGGGATGACTGTTAATGAAAAGATTAGTGCCCTTCGAGAATTAATGAAGAGGGATGGAATAGATTTATTTTATGTGACAACTGGGGATTATCATTGTTCAGAATATGTTAGTGATTATTTTAAGGTGCGAGACTATCTTTCTGGCTTTACAGGTTCTAATGGTGATTTGATTGTTACAATGGAAGAGGCAATTCTTTGGACCGATGGAAGATACTTTATTCAGGCTGAGGAAGAGCTAGCTGGAAGTGAAATTCAGCTTTATAAAATGGGAGAACCAGGCGTTCCTAAGGTGAGTGAGTTTATTAAGAAGTCGGCGATGGAAGTAATAGGAATTTCTCAAGAAAAGTTGGATTCTGAAAGTTTAGATAATAAAACCTTAGACGCTAAAAATTACAAAATTTCTTTTGACGGAAGAGTTGTTAGTGCAGAATTTTTATGGAATTTAAGAAAGAATTTATCTTCAATTTCTACAACTTCTAATGGAAATGCTAGTGAAAATTCTTCTAAATTTAAGGTTCAAATTGATTCTAATTCCAGGATTGCAGATGAGCTCTGGGAGGGCGATTCAGAGGAAAAGAGACCTAGTCAGATTTTTAATCCTATTTATGAATATGATATTAAATATTGTGGTGAAGATAGAAATAGTAAATTAAAAAGAGTTCGTGAAAGTTTACCAAATGTGCATGGAAACTATGCCCATGTGGTTGCGTCTTTGGATGATATTAATTGGCTTTTAAATATTCGCGGTGAAGATATTCATTGTAATCCAGTTGCCTTTTCATTTTTGATTTTAGATGAGGAAAATATCTATCTATTTGCAAATTTAGGTGAAACAAATAAAGATAAGTCTGGAAACAATATTCGTGAACGCCTTGAAAGTGACGGCGTGCAGATTCTCCCTTACGAAAAATTTTATGACTTTTTAAGTGAGAAATCTGAGGCAGAATATGATAAAATATTCTTGGATATGAAGAATATTAATGCGGCGACCTATGATTGCATTAAGGATAAAAAGAAAATTTTTAATATGCCAAACCCTGAGATTCTTATGAAGGCTGTCAAGAATGTGACGGAGCAGAAGAACTCGATTGAGGCGCATGTTAAGGATGGTGTGGCAATCACAAAACTTCTTTATTGGCTTAAGAAGATATGTAAGGTAAGTGATGATAAGAAGTTTATTTTGGATGAAAATGGCGAGATTGTAACGGAAATCAGTGTTTCGGATAAGCTCGAAGAACTTAGATGGAAGTGTTCAAATTACACAGGGCCTTCTTTTGATACAATTTCTGGAAGTGGTGAACACAGCGCAATCATCCATTATTCGGCTGATGAGAAGACTAATATTCCGCTTGTTTTAGATGATTTTTTGCTTCTCGATATGGGTGGTCAGTATTTTGAGGGTACAACCGATATTACACGTACGGTTTTTGTGTCTTCAATTGGCGAAAATCGCGAAAAATCAAGTATAGACAACGATAGAAAAAGGTTTTATACTTTTGTATTAAGAGGACATTTAAATTTAGCTTATGCAAAGTTTTTAAAGGGTTGTTCGGGTGTTGCCTTGGATATTCTTGCAAGGAAGCCACTTTGGGACTTAGGTCTTGACTTTAAACATGGAACTGGTCATGGAGTAGGTCACTTCCTTAATGTGCATGAATCACCAAACGGCTTTAGATATAGGATTTTGCAGGGAACTGGACAGAATCCAGAACTTCAGCCTGGAATGATTACATCTGATGAACCTGGAATTTACTTTGGGAAAGAAGCTAAAGAGCAATATGGAATTCGAATAGAAAATTTGATTTTATGTGAAGAGAGAGAAACAAATCCTTATGGCACATTTTATGGATTTAGAAACTTAACCCTTGTTCCTTATGAAAGGGAGGCAATTGACATAAGCCTTATGACCGAGCAGGAAATTGGCTATCTAAATGATTACCATAAAAAGGTTTTGGAGACGATTGGGCCAAAGCTTGAAGATGATGAGAGGGCTTGGCTTGAAGAGGTTTGTAGAGAATTTGTAAGGTAAATTATTGGAGAAAAGGAGATTTATTGTATGGAGAATGTATTGGCGTTTGATCTTGGGGCAAGCAGTGGTAGAGGAATTCTAGCGGGTTTTGATGGGGAGAAGATTTCGCTGGAGGAGATTCATAGATTTCCTCATAATTTTTCTACACTTAATGGTAGAGCATATTGGGATGTTTTATTTTTGATGGATTCAATGAAGGATGCGCTTGTTAAGGCGCCTAAGGATATTAAGAGCATTGGCTTTGATACCTGGGGAGTTGATGCTGGTTTCATCGGCAAAAAAGGTGAACTCGTGAGTTTAGTTGGTAGCTACAGAGATACAGCGCTAGATGACATCAATATGAAGCATGCACTTGAAAAAATTGCTATGGCTAAATTTGCTGACGGCGGTAAGGATGATTTTCCTGATCGCTCAACGCTTGAAAAGGGCGAAAGAATTGCTTTTGAGAATACTGGAATTGCATCTCTTGCATATAATACAATTTATAAGCTTTACTTTATTAGAAAGAACATGCCTTATGTTTTGGAAAATGCAGATAAGATGCTTTTGATGCCTAATCTTTTTGAATATTTATTTAGTGGGGTTAGCCATACTGAGTATTCGATTGGTTCGACGAGTCAGCTCTATGACATGAAGCATCACTGCTGGAGTGAGTTTATGATTGAGAGTCTTGAACTCCCTAGAAAGATGTTTACTAAGGTTGATTTGGCTGGAGAAGTTCTTGGAAATCTCCTTCCTGATATTCAGGAGTTTACTGGTCAGAAGCTTGCGAAAGTTACTTCGGTTTCTGGACATGATACTGCGTGTGCAGTTGCGGCAGTTCCTGCTGAGGAAGATGAGTTTACCTTCCTTTCAAGCGGTACCTGGTCTCTTATGGGTATTTCTTCGAAGACTATGCTTGAAGGTGAAGAGGTTATTAAGAGTAAGATTTCGAATGAAGGCACATATGACGGAGGTTACAGACCTACCGTTAATATTACCGGACTTTGGATTGTTCAGCAGCTTCGAAGAAATTTTGCCAAGGAAGGCAGAGAATATGACTTTGGCACAATGGCTAAGATGGCTTGTGAAGCGGGTGTTAGCAAGTCTTATATTAATCCTGATGATTTTATGCAGGAGGGAAATTACATTAAACTTATTAGTGAAAAGTGTGCTGAAACCGGACAGAAGGTGCCTGAAAATGATGCTGAGTTAATTTCAGTTGTTTTAACAAGCCTTGCTCTTAAGTATAGGCAGGTTTATGAATCATTTAAGCCTTTTATTCATTGGGATGAAAAACTCTATATTGTTGGCGGTGGAGTTCAGAATGAAGTGCTTTGCCAATATACAGCAAATGCCTTGAAAATCCCTGTTTATGCGGGTGCAAGCGAGGCTACTGCGGTTGGAAATGTTATGCAACAGTTTAAGAGTATGGGCGTTTATGAGACAAAGGCTGATAAATGCGCAATTTTAGCAAAGTCCTTTGATACTAAGCTCTATACACCTGAAAATACAGATGCTTGGGATGAAGCGTATGAAAAGTATTTAAAGGTTGTGTGATATTGACCTGAGGACAAAAGAGGGTTAATTTTTGGGATTTGACTTAGATATTTGTTAAACTATGGAAAATAAATTTATGGAAAGAAAAGGATAATTATATGTCAAAAAGTATTAAAAACATTAGTGAATTCAAGCTTCCTGAGAGTTATACTCTTTTGAAGTCTGAATATATTGAAGAAACAGAGGGCTTTGGTATTTTGCTTAGGCATAAAAAGAGCGGCGCCAGAGTGATGCTTCTTTCTAGTGAGGATGATAACAAGGTCTTTAGTATTGGTTTTAAAACACCACCTACAGATGATACAGGAACTCAGCATATTATTGAGCATACTGTGCTTTGTGGTTCTAAGGAGTTTCCTGCAAAGGACCCATTTGTCGAGCTTGTTAAGGGTTCTCTTAACACATATCTTAATGCTACGACATATCCGGATAAGACGCTTTATCCGGTTGCGAGCACCAATGAGAAGGACTTTAAGAATTTGATGCATGTCTATATGGATGCGGTTTTCTTCCCTAACATTTACGATAGAGAGGAGATTTTTAAGCAGGAGGGCTGGCACTATGAGCTCGAGTCTGCGGATGCTCCATTGACAATTAATGGTGTTGTTTATAATGAGATGAAGGGTGCATATTCTTCTGATGATAATATGCTTGAAACCTATATGCTTAAGGCTCTTTTCCCTGATACAGTCTATTCAAATGATTCGGGTGGAGCACCTGAGGTTATCCCTACACTTACAAGGGAGAATTACCTTGAGTACCATAAAAATTTCTATCATCCTGTGAATTCATATATCTATTTATATGGAGATATCGATTTAGAGGAAAGACTTATTTGGATGGATGAAAATTATCTTTCTAAGTTTGATGAAATTGAGTTGGATGCGTCGATTGAGAATCAGAAGAAGTTCGAATCGATCCATAAAGAAGTTCGTGAATACGCGGTTCTTGAGGGTGATGACAGCACAAACAATACAATGTATGCTTATGCAACGCTTACCGATGTGACTCAGGATAGAAATATTTGTAAGGCTATGGATATTTTGTCTTATGTTCTCTTTGATATGCCTGGAGCTTATTTAAAGGAGGCTCTTATTAATAAAGGACTTGGAACGGATGTTACATCTGATGTTTGTGACCTTCTTCAGCAGAGCTATATTGCGATTATGCTTAAGAATGTTGAGATTGATAAGTCGGATGAGATTTTGGATACAATTCATGAAACCTGTAAAGAGCTTTGCGAGAAGGGTATTGATAAGGATGTGCTTTATGCAGCGATTAATGCTCAGGAATTTAGAGATAGGGAGGCTGATTTTGGTTCGGCTCCTAAGGGACTTCTCTATTATTTGAGAGCAATGCATACATGGCTTTATGATGATTCTAAGGCATTTGAAGCTTTGAGATATGAAGAGGCTTATAAATATATTAAAGATGGTGTGGAGAATGGTCTTTTTGAGAAGCTTATCAAGGAATATTTCTTAGATAACACACATCAGGTTATCGTTGAGATGCGCGGAAAGAGCGGTCTTACAGCTGAGAAGGATAAGGAGACTGCTGATAAACTTGCTGAATATAAGGCTTCTTTAAGTACTGAGGAGATTCAGAAAATTGTCGATGATACGGCTGCTTTGAAGAAGTATCAGTCTGAGCCTACACCAGCTGAGGACCTTGAAAAGATTCCACTTTTGAAGATTTCTGATATTGATAAAAATGCGCGTCCGATTAACTATGAAGAGAGAAAAATTGGTGATTTAAAGACTATTTTCATTGAAGAGAACACTAATGGAATCACCTATTCACATATTTATTTTAACGTTAATGATTTGAAGAATCGTATTCCGGAGCTTAGCTTGTTTACGAGCTTGCTTGGCTATATGAATACGAAGGATCATTCATATTTAGAGTTTGATACAGTTGTTAACATGCATCTTGGAGATTTAAGTTCCCTTATTATGTCTGGGGAGATTTATGATACTACAGACACGAATCTCTTAATTAACATTGGCTTTAAGGCACTTAAGGGTAAACTTAAGGAAGCACTTCCTATCGTTAAGGAAATGCTTTATAGAACAGTTTTCAATGATGAGAAGAGACTTCTTGATGTTATTCGAGAGTGCAGATCTAGATTTAAGAATGCGATGCTATACTCGGGACACGCTTCTGCGGCACTTAGAGCGAGGGCTCAGATTTCAATGGCTGCTGCTGAGTCAGATGCTATTGCTGGAGTTGAGTACTACAACTACCTTGTTGATTTAGATGAGAATTTTGAGAGTAGGAAGCAGGCTCTAATTTCTGATTTGGAGATGATTTCTGAGATTGTTTTCACAGAAGAGAGAGCGACAGTGATGATTGGTACCGATGAGGAAGGATATCGCGAGTTTGAAGAAAATGTCTCACTTCTTGATTTACTGAAGAAGGATAAAAGGGAAGCTGCGAACTTATCTAGTGAGAACACTTGTGTGTTAGAGCTTCTCCATAAGAATGAAGCCTTTACAACACCTGCGAAGGTTCAGTATGTTGCGATTGCTGGTGATGGAAAGAATGCAAACTACAATAAGAACGGCGTTATGAATGTTATTAGACATCTTTTGAATTATGATTATCTTTGGAATAATGTGCGTGTTCTTGGTGGTGCATATGGAGTTTCATGTAGGTTTACAAGAAATAAAATTGGCTTCTTTACTTCGTATAGAGATCCGAAGCTTATGGAGACAGTTGAGACCTATAAAAAGGCGCATGAATTCCTTAAGAATTATGATGTTGATGATAGAGAGCTTACAAAGACAATTATTGGTACAATCAGTGGTATGGATATTCCGTTGACTCCATATATGAAGTTTACGAGGTCTGAGGTTTTCTACTTGTCTAAGATGCCTTTTGAGGTGCTTCAGAATGAGAGGAATGAGGTGCTAAATTGCACTAAGGAGGACATTAGAGAGGCTGCGGGATATATTGCAGAGGTTACAAAGGACCCAGTTATTTGTGTAATAGGCTCTGAGGACGAAATTAAGAAGGTTCAAGAGGAAGATAAAATATTTGTAGACATTTTTGACATTAAGTGATAAGATTTACTAGATTGTGTAAAAAATTAGATGGATAGGTAACTTTGTAGGGATTTTTTTTAAGAAATGAGGTCATGAGATGAAGAAGTCGGTTAAAGTACTTCTCGTAGTTGCAAGTGTTTTGCTTGCTTTTATGATTGCGGCGATTGTTGTATGGATTGTTAAGCCTATTAAAGTCTCTATGTATGGGGACAGCAAGTATGTCAGAGTTGTCAATGCAAAATCTACACTTGAGGATATGTATAATTCCGCTGAAAGTGGCGAGTTTACGGTTCTTGAGGATTCTGAAAGTGTCTTGACAGTTAATGTAAATACAACACTTCATCCTGTATTCGATGATGCAGCAGTTGAAAAGCTTAAAAAAGAAAATATTTTTGCATATTATGTAGATCTTTTTAAGGACAAGAAGGTTTATACGTGGGAGTTAAACGATTCTATTAAGGACTTAAGAAAATCAGTTAGAGAACTAAATTCAAAGAGAACTGCGTCTACATCTGCAGCTATTGTGGATAATGGAGACGAGTTTGAGCTTGTTCCTGAGGTTTATGGAGACAAGATTAAATATGGTAGTCTTTCTGAGTTGATTAAGATTGTTGTGAATAATGGAGAACTTCAGGTGGATGTCAAAGATGAGGACGTTCAGAAAGAAGTTAATGTTTATGTTATTCCAAGAATTAAAGCTGAGGATTTGGAGAAGCCTTTCAAGAGAGTAACTAATATTAGAAATTGTAATATTAAGTACATTAATGGTGAGGTCTTTGGTTGGAAGGTCCTTAAGGACTATGTTAAGATAGGAAGAAGACATGTTGGTTTTAATGATGAAATAATCACTACATTTGCTAACAGTCTTTCAAATACATATTCGTCACTTGGAGGAAGTCATAGTTTTAAGACTCATTCAGGTCAGACTATCACTGTAACTGGTGGTACTTACGGTAATGTTATGGATGTTGATAAGGAAATTGATTTTCTTTCAAAGGCCGTAAGACGTGGAACAGTTAAGAAGGATAGAGCACCAAGTTATACTGAGAAATCAGTTTTTGGTGATGGTGTTAATAATGTTGGAGATACCTATGTTGAGGTTAGTATTGCAAATCAGCACCTCTGGTTCTATAAAGACGGTAAACTTTTAATGGAATCAGATGTTGTTACTGGTACAAGAGGTTCTCATGATACACCAGTTGGAATCTATTATCTTTCTGAAAAGGTTCCTGGTGAATATCTTATTGGTGATGACTACAAGACTTGGGTTGATAGGTGGATGAGACTTACTAACTCAGGAATTGGTCTTCATGATGCTACCTGGAGAAGTAGTTTTGGTGGAAATATCTACACATACAGTGGATCACATGGATGTGTCAACCTTCCACCAACATTTGCAAAAGAACTATATGATGAGATTGAGATGTGTACACCTATTGTTGTATACAATCAGATTGTAAGTTCATCAAATGATGACTCAGACGATGATGATGAGTCAGAGGATGACAGCGAAGAATAAATCGCTGTTGAAAATTAATATGTCAATAATGTTATCAATGAAACTTTTCAAGTTTCATAAAGTGTAACATTCAAACTTCCGCACTAGCCGGGGAATTAGCGGCTCCCTCTACCTTCAAATCCGCTATAGAAGGGGTGATGCCTTGAATCTGAGGCCAAGGATGTGTAAAGCAGCCCTTGGTAAGTGGCGTCGAAGTTTGGGTCTTGCGCAATGGATGCCATCGAACCGTGTCAGGAGGGGAACCTAGCAGCACTAAGGTGGATTTTCCGTGTGCCGCAAGGGTGCCTGGACTGAGCTAACTGCTAAGGTAACGTTTGCATTGAATTGTTCGAAGCAAGGTGTGCGGTTTTATTGTTTTTAAATGTTTTTTTAGAAGTAAACTTAAGTGGTTTATTTAATAATAAACCCTGAAATGTTAAATTAAGGAGGTTATTATGAAAAAATCTTTAAAAAAGGGAATTTCTATCTTAACAGCTTTAGCACTTGCATTTTCACCTGTAGTGTTAGAAAAGGCTGAAAAACAGGTTGTTGCTGCAACTATCGATGATCCGGTTGAGATTGATCTTTCTGATTCATGGACAGAAGCTACATTAGCTTCAGACGATTCTGCAGATTGGTATAAGATTGTTTGTCCTAATACAGGCGTACTTACTCTTTCAGTTATGTCATATGCATATACACAGAAGTATTATTTATATAGTGAAGAAGATTTAGAGTCTTCTATTAATGCTAAAACATTTTATGATGCGTCGGAAAACAATCCCGAAACAGATAAATATAGCATTATCACATCCCCTGCTACATACTATGTTAAGGTTGTCGATGCTGCAGGAAAGTATAAAATCAAGGCTGGTTTTAAAGAATATGAATCTGAAGAAGGTGAAACAACATTTGATAATCCATATTCACTTAGCTATGATAAGGAAGTTAAGGGTGTTCTAACTAGTTCCAATAGTGTTGACTGGTACACGTTTGACGTACAAGAGAGTGGTACATATACTGCAACATTTACGGCATATGGCAATATGGAGATGATTATTAGTGATGAAGATAATATTCAATTAAATAATGGATATGCTAGTGCTTATGGTAGTGATGAAGATCCTGAAACAGTTCAAATTGAGCAGGATTTAGAGGTAGGTAAGTATTATATAAAGATATGTGATGGTATAGGTGCATATAAACTTAAGATTTCTAGTGGAGAGAGTGCAACTCCTTCACCTACAAGTACAGCTAAACCTACATATACATTTAAGCCTACATATACAACTAATCCATACTCTACTAAGGCACCTACTACAACACAGGCTCCTACAACTACTACTAGACCTACAATTATTTCTACTTCAGCAACAGCAAATGCTGTAAAGGCAGTTGGTGAGTCTATTAATGATTATACTTCACAGGGCTTCTATGTGGTTACAAGTTCTGATTCAAATAATCCTACAGTTTCATTTAGAGGACCTTCAAATTCTATTTTGACTAGAATTACTATTCCTAAGACAATTACTGCTTCTAATGTTACTTACACTGTAACAGGAATTGGTGATAACGCATTTGGTGGTTGTTCTAATATGATGGCAGTTACAATTAATGCTGATATTGAGACAATTGGTTCAAAGGCATTTTACGGTTGTAGCAGTCTTACAAAGATGGTTATTCCTGCTTCAGTTAAGTCAATCGGAAAAAAGGCATTCTTTGGATGTAAGAAACTTAAGAATATAATTATTAAGACCTCTAAGCTTACAGCTAAGAGTGTTGGAAATAAGGCATTTGGAAAGACACCTAAAAAGGCAAAGGTTAGTGTGCCTAAGAAGAAATTTAAGGCATATAAAAAGATTCTTGTTAAGAAGGGTATTAACAAGAAGGCTAAGTTTAAGAAGTTAAAATAAAGTGGATTTTAAATCCAACCGCCGTCAAATCTTATTATCTGACCGGTAAGATATGAGTTTGATGTGGCAACGGAATATAGAATTTCAGAGGCATCCTCAGGGGAAGCAACCCTTCCTGCTGGGATGTCTTTTTTTATGTCTTCGACTTCCTCTTCTGTGAAGCAGCTGTTCATGTCGGTGTCAACCATACCGAAAGATACGGCATTTACAGAGATGCCACTTGGAGCGAGTTCTTTTCCTAGTGCGCGGGTGAAGGCGTTTATTGCGCCCTTGGTTGCTGAGTATGCAACTTCGCAGGAGGCGCCCACTTCTCCCCATACAGAGGAAACATTGACAATTGCTCCCTTCTTTTCTTTTAACATGAGTTTTACAGCTTCTTGAGAGCAAAGAAAGGCACTTGAAAAATTGACATTTAAGATTTTTTGAAAGTCTGCGTATGAAATGTCCTGGAATAGGCCTACAATAGACATTCCAGCGTTGTTTATTAAGCAGTCTAGTCTTTCATAGTGAGCTTCATGAACTGAAAAGAGATTTTTGATGTTTTCTGGGTTACTTAAATCACCTTCGAAGGTAAGGACTGTCACACCATATTCTTTTTCTATGAAGTCCTTTAGTTCCTTTAGAAGTGAGGCGTTAGTATTGCAGGCAAGACTTAAGTTATAGCCCTCTTTTGCGAACTTGATGGCAGTCATTTTTCCTATCCCTCTTGAGGCCCCTGTGATTATGGCGTTTTTTCGTGTTTTATCGAAAGTTCCCATTTTAAATCTCCTTATTTTGTGAGTGTTTTCTTATTGAATTAAAATTTGTTTAATGATATAATAACACGGCTTAGATATTTTTTTCAACCAGACAGGGGGAATTTTTGTTTATGGTAAAGGAAACGATGGATAAAATTGCCGAAGCTGAGGCATCCGCTTTGAAAAATGTGAGGGAGGCTGAAAGCAAGGCAGACGAAATCATTGCTGATGCTAAAAATCAGGCTCTTGAAATTCAAAAAGAAGCGGCTAGTTCATCAAAGGATATGCAGAAGAAGACTCTTGAAGATGAGGGTAAGAAAGAAGAAAAACTCCTTGAAGATGCTTTGAAAAGCGCATCCGATGAAATTGCAAAACTTCAAAAGGTTGCAAAAGGGAACGAAAAGGCTGCAATCAAAAAGATAATCGATAGCTTAGTTGCAATTTAATTCCAAAAATTTAACAGCATGAGATATTACATAATAAATTAAAAAATGCGTTTTTACGCAGAAATGAAGGTAAGATATGGCAATAGTTTCTATGAAGAAGCTTCAGATTTGTGCCATGAAGAAGAATCGTAAGGCGGTTTTGGAAATGCTTCAAAGCATGGGCGTTGTGGAGATTGAAACCGAATCACCTGAGGAGGGAGTGTTCAAGAAGATGAACACGACGACTCCGAGAACCCAGCTAGATAAGCATGTTCAGAATACGGATAATGCCTTGGAAATTCTCAATACTTATGTTCCTGAGAAGAAGGGCTTTCTTTCTTCGCTTGAAGGAAAGAGGGAGATTACTAAGGATGAGATTGATAGGATTAATAAAATACATCATCAGGTAAACCGTAAGGTGTATAAGATTCTTGATATCGAAAAAGAGATTAATGCCTGCGATGCTGACATTGCAAAGTTTGAGGCCTCGATTGAAGAATTGGTTCCATGGTTGAATATGGATATTCCAATCAATACCGTGGAAACAAAGAAAACAAAGGTTTTTATCGGTTCAGTAGGACCGGAGTATACGGAAGAATCAATCTATGAAGCTCTTGAAACAAAGGTGCCAGACCTTTCTGGATATACCGTTCAGGTTATTTCAAGAGATAAAGATGCGACATGTATTGTTTGCTTCTGTATTAATGAAGAGGCAGAGGATTTTAGTGATGCCTTGAGATCTATTGGATATACGCGTATTTCTTCATTTTCTCATAGAACGCCTGCAGATAGAATTCAGAAATTTAGAAATGAAATTGCAGAGCGTGAAGAAAAGAAGAAGGAAGCTATTTCAAAGCTTGAGGAATTTAATGAAGAGAGAAAGAACCTCGAGATTTTATCTGACTACTACACAATAAGGTCTGATAAATATAAGGTTTTAGGTGGATTGTTACAATCCGAAAGCACCTTCCTAATTACTGGATATATTCCAGCCAGGGATGAGGAGCGTATCACTAAGGCTTTGAATGAGAAATTCGATCTTCTCTTGGAAATCACTGATGTTCCAGAGGATGAGACACCACCGATTGGACTTTCTAATAATAAGTTCTTTAGTGCCGGTGAAGGAGTCCTTACTTCCTTTGGTTTGCCAGGAAAGAAAGAATTTGACCCTACGGCTGCAATGACGATTTGCTACATAATCCTCTTTGGATTGATGCTTTCGGATGCGGCATATGGATTTATTGTTTTCCTAGCCTGCTTCATTGTTTTGAATAAATATAAAAAGATGGGCGAAGGACTCAAAAAGACGCTTAGTCTCTTTATGTATTGTGGATTATCCACTCTCTTCTGGGGAGTTCTCTTCGGAGGTTACTTTGGAGATTTAGTTACGGTAGTTTCGAGAGTCTTCTTCCATAAGGAAGTTACGATAAAACCGCTTTGGTTTGCGCCACTTGATGATCCTATGAAGATGCTTATTGTTTCTCTTTGCATTGGTCTTTTACATTTGTTCTTCGGACTTGCATTAAAGGGATATATGTGCATTAGAGATAAGGATTTTGTGGGACTTATCAGTGATGTTGTTTCTTGGTTTATGCTTATCATCGGTCTTGTGATGATGCTTATGCCTACAACACTTTTTGAATCAATCTCATCTATGAGCTTTTCATTCTCACCTATGGTTAAGAATATTAGCTACGGACTTGCGATTGGTGGAGCGGTTATAATCTTCTTGATGTCAGGAAGATCAAATAAAAATCCTGTAGTTAGACTTGCTCTTGGTTTATATGATTTATATAACATAACAGGTTGGCTTTCAGATTTACTTTCTTACTCAAGACTTCTTGCTCTTGGTCTTGCAACCGGAGTTATTGCTCAGGTTATTAACCAGATGGGAAGTATGATGGGAGACAGTGTATTTGGAGTTATCGTGTTCATCTTGGTATTCATCATTGGACACACATTCAATATGGCTATAAACCTACTTGGTGCGTATGTTCACACATGCCGTCTTCAGTATGTAGAGTTCTTTGGTAAGTTCTACGAAGGTGGTGGAAGAGAATTCACACCATTTATGGAAAAAACAAAATACGTTGAAATTAAAGAAAAAAACTAAAACAAATTTTAGGAGGAAATTTAAAATGACAATGGGTACAGTTTTAGCACTGTTAGGTGCATCATTAGCAGTTATTTTGGCAGGAATGGGTTCTGCATTTGGTGTTGCAGTTGCTGGTCAGGCAGCTTCAGGAGTAGTTAGCGAGGATCCTAATCAGTTTGCAAAGGTTCTTATCTTACAGCTTCTTCCTGGTACACAGGGTATCTACGGACTTCTTGTTGGATTTATCGCTCTTTCAAAGATCGGTATCCTTGGTGGTAGCCCAGCAGAATTAAGCCTTCAGACAGGTCTTATGGTTCTTGCAGCTTGTCTTCCAATCGCTGTTGTAGGTCTTGTTTCAGGACGTAATCAGGGTAAGACAGCAGTTTCTGCTATCGGAATCGTAGCTAAGAAACCAGATCAGTTTGGTAAGGCTATGCTTTTCCCAGCCATGGTTGAGACATACGCTATCTTAGCACTTCTTGTTTCAATTCTTGCTGTAAACGGAATCCCAGTTTAATTTATACCTCGATAAGTATGAAATTTGAGGGGTAAACCTTAATTACAACAGAAATTGGAGGTATTATGTCAGGTTTAGATAATATAGTACAGCAGATTATGGAAGACAGCAGTAAAAAGGCTGAAGAGATAATCGCTGAGGCAAATAAAAAAGCTGATGTTATTATCGAAGACGCAAAGACTGAGGCGGGTAAATTCAAAAAAGAATCCGATAGAAAAATTGAGGTTCTTAAGAAAACCAAGTCACAGACTGCTCAGTCGTCTTCCGAATTAAAGAAGAATCAGGCTATATTAAAGGCTAAGCAGGAAATGATTAATGATGTGCTTAAGAAGTCTGAAGAAGAAATTCTTGGACTTCCTGATGCAGAGTATTTTGATTATCTTTTAAAACTTCTTAAGAAGAGTGCTCAGCCTAAAGATGGCGAGATTTGCTTATCTTTAAAGGATTTAAGCAGAATGCCAGCTGATTTTTCTGATAAGGCTGCAAAAATTGCAATTGAAAATGGTGGAAAACTTACAGTTTCAAAGGAACCAAAGAATATTGAGGGCGGATTCATTCTTATTTACGGTGGTATTGAAGAGAATTGCTCAATTAGTGCGGTTTTCCGTGATGAAAAAGAAAAGCTTGTGGATTTATTAAATTCCACCCTCTTTTCATAAAGGAGAGAAAATATGGCTAAAGACTACATATACGCTGTTGCGAGGGTAAGAAGTCTTGAAATGTCTTTATTTTCCGGAGCTACCATTGAGCAGCTATTAGCTGAAAAGAAATATGAAGATTGTATTAGATTTATAAAAGATAAAGGTTGGGGTGGTACAGAAGCTGATTTTTCAGCGGCTGACGATATCCTGGCTTATGAAGAGGCGAAGACCTGGAAGACCGTTAAAGAGATGGTCCCAGATATGTCGGAGTTTTCAGTGCTTACTCTTCCTAATGTTTATCATAATCTTAAGTCTGCAATCAAGGTTGCTACCATGGGCGAAGTTAATGCAAAGGTTTTCTTTGATGGCACTGAACCTAGTGGTGAAAAGATGACAGACATTATTAAGAGAACGGCTTATGAAGAGTTGCCTGAGAGTATGAGAGCGGTTGCGAAGGAGGCTTATGAAAGTTTTCTTCACACTGGCGATGGTCAGCTTTGCGATATCATTATTGATAGAGCGGCTCTTAAGGCTATTAAGGCAGCGGGTGAAGCTTCTAAGGAAAAGCTTCTTCAAGATTATGCTCGCACCTATGTGGATGTTTCTGTGATTAGAATTGCAGTTCGTTCCGCTAAGACAGGTAAGACTTCTGAGTTTATGAAGAGGGCGATGGAGCCTTGTAGCTTGAATATTGATAAACTTGTTCAGGCGGCTCTTGCTGGTGAGGATGATGTTATTGATTATCTTCTTCAGACTGAGTATAAGGAAGCTGGAGAGGCCCTTAAGACAAGTTCTTCTGCCTTTGAGTGCTGGTGTGACAATCAGATTATTGAGACTATTAAGCCACAGAAATATAATTCTTTTACTATTGGAGCAATTGTGGCATATATTCTTGCAAGGCTAAATGAAATAAAGACAGTTAGGATAGTCCTTTCAGGTAAGGAGAATCACCTTCCTGAGGATGCAATCAGAGAAAGGATAAGGGAGATGTATGTATAAGATAGCAGTTTTAGGTGACTATGACAGCATCTATGGTTTCAAGGCTCTTGGACTTTCCGTTTTCCCTGCTTCTGATTATGCAACAGGTGAAAGGATTCTTAAGAATCTTGTTGAAAATGACTATGCTGTTATTTATATCACTGAGTCCCTTGCTTCAGGGATGAAGAAGATTATTGATAAATATAAAGAAGCTCTAACACCTGCAATCATCCTTATTCCTGGTGTTTCAGGTAACACAGGTGAGGGAGTTAATGGTGTTAAGGGAAGTGTTGAACAGGCGGTCGGTTCTGATATCTTGTTCAGCCAATCATAATATAAGAATTTAGACATACAGTTTTAATAAAAATAGAAAAGGAGCGTGAAATACATTGGCTCAGGGAATAATTAAAAAAGTTGCCGGCCCTCTCGTTATTGCAGAGGGAATGCGTGATGCAAACATGTATGACGTTGTGCGTGTTAGTAAACAGAGACTAATCGGTGAAATCATCGAAATGCACGGAGATGAAGCATCTGTTCAGGTATACGAAGAGACATCTGGTCTTGGACCTGGTGAACCTGTAGAATCTACAGGAATGCCTCTTAGTGTTGAGCTTGGACCTGGTCTTATCGGTAGTATTTATGATGGTATTCAGAGACCACTTACTGAAATTCTTAAGATCTCTGGAAACAGCCTTCAGAGAGGTGTTGAAGTTCCATCTCTTAATCGTGAAAAAGAGTGGGAATTCAAGGCTCTTGTTAAGCAGGGTGATGTTCTTAAGGCTGGAGATATTATTGGTGAAGTTCAGGAAACACCGATTGTTAAGCAAAGAATTATGGTTCCACCAAATGTTAATGGAACTGTTAAGACTATAAAATCAGGAAAATTCAAGGTTGATGAGACAGTTTGTGTACTCTCATCTGATAAGGGAGATGTTGATGTTTCAATGCTTCAGCATTGGCCTGTTAGAAATGGTCGTCCTTATTCTGAGAAGCTTCCACCAGCAATGCCTTTGGTTACTGGTCAGAGAGTTGTTGATACTTTCTTCCCTATTGCTAAGGGTGGTGTTGCTGCGGTTCCAGGACCTTTCGGTAGTGGAAAAACAGTTATCCAGCATCAGCTCGCTAAATGGGCAGAAGCTGATATCGTGGTCTATATCGGTTGTGGTGAGCGTGGAAATGAGATGACAGACGTTCTTAACGAATTCCCAGAACTTAAGGATCCTAAGACTGGTCATTCACTTATGGAAAGAACAGTTCTTATTGCAAATACATCTGATATGCCGGTTGCGGCTCGTGAGGCTTCAATCTACACTGGAATCACAATTGCTGAGTACTTTAGAGATATGGGATATTCAGTTGCTCTTATGGCTGACTCAACATCTCGTTGGGCTGAAGCTCTTCGTGAAATGTCTGGTCGTCTTCAGGAAATGCCTGGTGAGGAAGGTTATCCTGCATATCTTGGTAGCCGTCTAGCTCAGTTCTATGAGCGTGCAGGAATGGTTAAGACACTTGGTACAGAACCAAGAACTGGTGCACTTTCAGTTATCGGTGCGGTATCACCTCCTGGTGGTGATATCAGTGAGCCTGTTTCTCAGGCTACACTTCGAATCGTTAAGGTATTCTGGGGACTTGATTCAGCTCTTGCTTATAAGAGACACTTCCCAGCTATTAACTGGCTTACAAGTTATTCTCTCTATATTAACAATATCGGAAGCTGGTTTGAGGATAATGTAAATGAGAGATGGATTTCTGATAGACAGAAGCTTATGACACTTCTTCAGGAAGAGGCTGAGCTTGATGAAATCGTTAAGATGGTAGGTATGGATGCGCTTTCAAAGGGCGATAGACTTAAGATGGAGGCTGCTAGGTCAATCCGTGAGGACTTCCTTCACCAGAACTCCTTCCATGAAGTTGATACCTACACACCTCTTGAGAAGCAGTTCCTTATGATGGAACTTGTTCTTGCCTTCTATGAGAAGAGTAAGGAAGCTTTAGATGAGGGTGCTTCAATTAATGATATTTTGAAGATGGACGTTAGAGAAAGAATTGGTCGTTTCAAATATACATTACCTGAGGATATTGAAACAGAATATAATAAGATTTCACAGGAACTTATCAATGAGATAAGTGATGCCGTGAATAGAGAGGAGGACTAATAAATGCCAAAGGAATATAGAACCATACAGGAAGTAACAGGACCTCTCATGTTGGTGCGCGGCGTAGAAAATGTTTCATATGATGAAATCGGTGAGATTGAGCTTGCAAACGGTGAAGTAAGACGTTGTAAGGTGCTTGAAATCGATGGTGGAAATGCACTTGTTCAGTTGTTTGAGAGCTCTTCAGGAATTAACCTTTCAAATAGTAAGGTTCGTTTCATGGGACACAGCATGGAACTTGGTGTTTCGGGCGATATGCTTGGTCGAGTTTTTGATGGACTTGGACATCCTATTGATAACGGTCCTGAGATTCTCCCAGATGAAAGAAGAGATATCAATGGTTTGGCTATGAACCCTGCAGCTAGAATTTATCCTTCAGAGTTTATCCAGACTGGTGTTTCAGCTATTGATGGACTTAATACTCTTGTTCGTGGACAGAAGCTCCCTATTTTCTCAGCTTCAGGTCTTCCACATGCTCAGCTTGCAGCTCAGATTGCTCGTCAGGCTAAGGTTCGTGGTACAGATGAGCCATTCGCGGTTGTTTTCGCAGCAATGGGTATTACTTTCGAGGAATCAAACTACTTTATTGATAGTTTTAAGGAAACAGGAGCGATTGACAGAACAGTCCTCTTCATTAACCTGGCAAATGACCCTGCGGTTGAGCGTATTGCGACACCTCGTATGGCGCTTACAGCTGCTGAGTACCTTGCTTTTGAAAAGGAAATGCACGTTCTTGTTATTTTGACAGATATTACTAACTATGCAGATGCACTTCGTGAGGTTTCTGCTGCACGTAAGGAAGTTCCTGGTAGACGTGGTTATCCAGGTTATATGTACACTGACCTTGCTACTCTTTATGAGCGTGCTGGTAGACAGCTTGGTAAGAAGGGAAGTATCACTATGATTCCTATCTTAACCATGCCTGAGGATGATAAGACTCATCCTATCCCTGACCTTACAGGTTACATCACAGAGGGACAGATTATTCTTTCTCGTGAGCTTTATAGAAAGGGATTAATGCCACCTATCGATGTTCTTCCATCACTTTCTCGTCTTAAGGACAAGGGTATCGGTGAAGGAAAGACTAGAGCGGATCATTCAAATACCTTGAATCAGTTGTTTGCAGCTTATTCAAGAGGTAAGGATGCTAAGGAACTCATGACAATCCTTGGTGAATCAGCTCTTACAGAGATTGACCTTCTTTATGCGAAGTTTGCTGATGCATTCGAGAAGGAATATGTTTCACAGGGCTATGACAATGATAGAGATATTGAAGAAACACTTAGTATAGGCTGGAAGTTGTTATCAATTCTTCCTCGTTCTGAGTTGAAACGTATTGATGACAAGTTCTTAGATCAGTATTATGGTAAATAGAGGTTAAAAACAGGAGAAGCATATGGCTAATAAAGTTACAAACCCTACCAGAATGGAGCTTACAAGGCTTAAGAAAAAGCTTGTAACTGCGGTTCGTGGACATAAGCTCCTTAAGGATAAGAGAGACGAGTTGATGAGACAATTCCTCGACTTGGCTCGTGAAAATATGGCTCTCAGATTAAAGGTTGAAGAAGGTATTAAAGCGGCTAATACAAACTTTGTTATTGCTAAGGCTGGTATGAGTGAGCAAACTCTTCACTCTGCTCTTATGGCGCCTAAGCAGGAGGTTTCGCTCGAATTATCTACTAAGAATATTATGAGTGTTGACATTCCTCAGTTTGAATATAAGACAAAGTCTGCGGATGCTAATGATATCTATTCATATGGTTTTGCATTTACAACAGGAGATTTGGATGATGCTGTAAAATCACTTTCAGATGTATTTTCTGAAATGCTTAAGCTTGCTGAAATTGAAAAATCCTGTCAGATGCTTGCGGCCGAAATCGAGAGAACCAGACGAAGAGTTAATGCTCTTGAATACGTTATTATTCCTGAAACACAAGAAGGAATTAGATACATTACAATGAAACTCGATGAAAACGAAAGAAGTACGCAGGTTAGACTTATGAAGGTAAAAGATATGATGCTTGAGGAAGCACATCATTATTCAGAGAGGGCATAGAAAGTGAAAAAAAAGGTATTTCTTTTATTATTAAAAAATGTAGGTATATCCCTTTTAGTTTTGGCTTTGATTATTGGTACTGGAGTTGCGGCGTTCTTTATTTCGCACCAGTACTATAGCAAAAAGGCCGAAGTCGAAGCTGATGTTGAGGTATTAACTGAATATACAGATATTTTAAGCCAGGTTAAGACGGATGTTATAACCAAAAATATGATATATGCTGTTGATGAGAACGATAACATCAAGGCTATTATGCTTGAGATTTGTAATACTGAGACCTATAACATGGACTATATTACAATTCCAGTTAAGACATCATATACAATTCCGGCTACTATGTATCAGAAGCTTATGAGTATTTCTGAGGAACTTCCACAGGTGGTTATGCTTTCTAAACTTAGAAAGTACATGCCTGAGGATCAGGAAGATGAAAAGGCTTTTGGTTATATCACTGTTATCTTAGAGAAGATGCTTGGAATTGAGACAAGCTACTTTACAGTATATGATAGTGAAACCTTTGCAGAGAGATATTATAAACAAAGGGCTAAAATTAAATATAGAAACGCTAAGGATGCAAAGGTTGCTGAGGAGGAAGCTAAGGAAGACTCAAGTGAGTCTGATACCACTCCAGCGCCTGGTACTACTGAGACTACCGAAAGCGCAGATAGACCTAAGGTAAGGTCAGTTAGCATGGCTATCTTTGTTATAAATGATGACCATAAGGAAGAACTTAAGGAAGTTATGGATGACAAAGAAGAAATCATGAAGTACATTCAGGAAGAATATAAGCAGGAAGGTTTTGCATCTAACCTTACGGTAGCTAATAAAATCGGTTATGCTGAGGCTTATGTTAATATGAATCCAGATTATTATCATTTCTGGGGTATGCCAGCTAAGAGAAGAGCAGGCGTGTTTACTATTAAACCAGTTACAAGCCAGAAGCTCATTCAGAAGCTTATGAAGAATACCGTAGCCTACTCAGAACCACAGTTTGATGACAGCATTGATACATCTAAGAAGATTACTATTAGTGAGAAATTCCTTACTGGTGGAATCTATACAGAAGATACGGAACTTGCGGAGTCAATTAAGGCTGACAGAGAAGAGGATGACGATAGCACAAGCACTAGCACTAGCGCTAGTCCAGAGCCTACAAAGGCAGCATCTTCGGTTGCAGACAAGGTTTCTATCGATAAGAAGATTGTTATTTTAAATGCTACAGGAGTCTCTGGAGTGGCAGCTGAAACAAAGTCTGTTATGACAGATGATGGATATCTTGTGGGTGAAATAGGTGATTACACTGGCAATGAAGCCGTTGAAAACACCAGAATTATTGTTAGAGAAGAAGGAATAGGAGAAGACCTATTAGTTTACTTCTCAGACGCTAAAATTGAAGTAGGTACACCTGAGGGTGATTACGATATTGAAATAGTTATCGGAACAAATGACGCCTAAATGTCAAGAAAATTACGTTGTGCAATATGCACAAAAATTCGACAAAATTTTTGTATAATAGTGCTATGGTAATTTTCGAAAAAAAGGTGTACTATATATCTCAGGTTGTTACTTGAATAACTCGTTGATTTTTCAACAAATAATTTAATAAACTTAATTTTAGGAGGATTTTTATAATGGCAAGTTTGTCACTTAAAAACATTGGAAAACAGTATCCTAACGGATTCGTAGCAGTAAAGAATTTTAACCTTGATATTGCAGACAAGGAATTTATCATTTTCGTAGGACCTTCAGGATGTGGAAAGTCTACAACACTTCGTATGATCGCTGGTTTGGAAGAAATTTCATCAGGTGAGCTTTGGATTGGAAACAATCTTGTAAACGATGTAGAGCCTAAGGATAGAGATATCGCGATGGTATTCCAGAACTACGCTCTTTATCCACATATGTCAGTATTTGATAACATGGCATTTGGTCTTAAGCTTAGAAAGATTCCTAAGGACAAGATCGATAAGCTTGTTCACGAGGCTGCTAAGATTCTTGATATCGAGCATCTCTTAGATCGTAAGCCAAAGGCTTTATCAGGTGGTCAGAGACAGCGTGTTGCCATGGGTCGTGCAATTGTTCGTAACCCTAAGGTATTCCTTATGGATGAGCCTCTTTCAAACCTTGACGCTAAGCTTCGTGTACAGATGCGTATAGAGATTTCCAAGCTTCATCAGAGACTTGAGTCAACAATCATCTACGTTACTCATGACCAGACTGAGGCACTTACACTTGGTACACGTATCGTAGTTATGAAGGACGGTGTTATGCAGCAGGTTGCTACACCTATCGATCTTTATACAAAGCCAAACAACTTATTCGTTGCAGGTTTCATCGGATCACCTCAGATGAACTTCTTAGATGCACAGGTTGTTAATGATGGCGGAGATGTTAAGCTCGTATTTGGTTCATATGCAGTTACTCTTCCTGAGTACAAGGCTGAGAAGCTTGTTGAAGGCGGATATGTTGGTAAGGAAGTTGTTCTTGGTATTCGTCCTGAAGATATCAAGGATGAAGAAATCTATGTAAATACCGGTGAAGATAATGTTATCCAGGGTACAGTAAGAGTTTACGAAATGCTTGGTGCAGAAGTATTCCTTTACTTCAGTGTTGAAGGACATGATATCACTGTTCGTGTTAACCCACGTACAACTGCTCGTCCTGGTGATACAGTTCCAATCGCTCTCGATACATCTAAGATCCATGTATTTGATAAAGAGACAGAGAGAACTATCACAAACTAATAAGAAATTAAAGCGTTATTTAATAACGATTTTTATGAGAGTCCCAGGGGTGAAAAAAGCCCCCGGGATTTTTTTATCTCGGTAGTGTGATTATGTGTCATTGATTTATATTTGTGAATAAGGATATTACTAGGGTATTCTGATTAAGTGACTTATGTTTAGGTATGATTAAGGATATTGTTAGAGCAGTGTGATTAAGTGACATTGTTTTATAGTTATGATTAAGGATATTATTAGAGAAGTATGATTAAGGATATAATCAGAGTATTGCGATTTTATGAATCATAATATTGAATAAATGTTTAATTTCGACAGTTAAATGTAAAAATCAGCGGATAATAATGATATATTTATCACAAAAAAATGTGGTCGAAATGCTTATTTTATGGTAAAATTTGATATTGGAATCCTAAAAAATCCTGTTAATTTTCAGGTGAAATCTTAAAGGAATTCCATTTGATATAAGATAAGTATTCGGAGTAATTGATAAAAAGGATTTTTGATATGGATTTAAAAACTTGTAAACCTCTTGAGTTTGAAAAAATAAGAGATATGTTGGTAGATGAGGCGGAGTCCACGGCCGGTAAGGAGCTTTGTGCAAGGCTTTGTCCGACAGGTAACATTGATAAGATAAATAAATGGCTTAGTGAAACATCTGACGCCCTGACGCATTTGGTTACGCAGGGAGATGTTAGCTTTGTAAATGTTAAGGACATAAGAGATAGCTTAAAACGCCTTGAAATCGGGGCTTCTCTTTCCGCTGTCGAGCTTCTCATCATAGCGAGACTGCTTTCTAATACCGGAACGGTTAAGAGTTATTTTCGAGCAAAGACAGATGAAAATGACTGCACGATGGACAGTCTGGATGACTACTATCAGGCTTTAAATCCACTTAAAAATCTATCGACCGAAATTTCCAGATGCATACCTGCTGAGGATGAAATTTCCGATGATGCATCTGCAAAGCTCAGGGAAATAAGGATGAAAATCAGAAGTGCAGGCGGAAGGGTGCATGAGGCACTTAATAAGATTCTTCAGTCACATTCTCAGGCTCTGCAGGACAATGTAATCACCATGAGGGACGGTCGATATTGTATTCCCGTAAGGGCGGACCATAGAAGAGAAATAAACGGTCTTGTTCATGATCAGTCGGCCACGGGATCTACGCTTTTTATAGAACCGGACAGTGTTGTGAAGCTCAATAATGAAATTCGTGAGCTTGAGATTGAAGAGAAAAAGGAAATAGAGAAGATTTTAGCAGAGCTTAGCAATTTATGCAGCGAGTCTTCGCATGAAATATATGAGAACTTTATGAATCTTCAGAAGCTCGATTTTATATTTGCAAAGGCTAGATTGTCAAGAAATATGAGGGGTTCAAAGCCGATCATATCCTACGACGGTCACATTAATATCAAGAAAGGCAGGCACCCGCTTTTGAATAAGGAAACCTGCGTTCCGATTGATATTTATATGGGTGAAAAGTTCACAACGCTTGTAATTACGGGACCTAACACGGGTGGTAAGACCGTTTCGCTTAAGACGCTCGGCCTTTTTTCGCTTATGGGTCAGGCGGGCCTTCATATTCCGGCATTTGATAATTCAACGCTCAGATGTTTCAGGCAGATATTTGCTGATATCGGAGACGAGCAAAGTATCGAGCAGAGTCTTTCTACATTTTCCGCACATATGGTAAATACGGTCTCCATACTTAAAAAGGCGGATTCAAAGTCGCTCGTTCTTTTTGATGAGCTTGGCGCCGGAACGGATCCCGTAGAGGGTGCGGCACTTGCGACGGCTATACTTTCGCATTTACATTCAAAGGGAATTTACACTTGTGCGACGACGCATTACAGTGAGTTAAAGCTTTACGCTCTTACTACAGCAGGTGTGGAAAATGCATCGTGCGAGTTTGATGTTAAGTCGCTTAGTCCGACTTATAAGTTACTTATCGGTATCCCGGGCAAGTCGAATGCATTTGCAATATCCAGAAGACTCGGGCTTTCCGAGGAAATCATCAGAATGGCCGATGAGAATATCGAAAGAGATGAGAAGCAATTTGAGGATGTAATCGGTGATCTCGAGAAGTCCAGATCCAGTATGGATAAGGAGAGGAAGGAGCTTGCCGAAAAGCGCCGCGAGGTTTCCAAATTACAGCAGGAGCTTAAGAAGGAAAAGGAAAAAATCAATTCCTCCAAGCAGAGGATTCTTCACAATGCTAACCGTGAGGCGGCCGATATTATTTCGGATGCAAAGAAGGTTGCCGATGAGACGATTCGTGATTTTCAGAAATATGCCAAGGAAAATCCGGACATTCGCGAGATGGAAGAGAAGCGTCGAAAGCTCAATGAGGAAATAAATAAGAAAAATGTAGCGCCGGAGGTTAAGAAACCTGATAAGCCTGTTAAGAAAATGAAACCTGAGGAAATCAAGGTTGGTATGGATGTCCACGTGATTTCGATGGATTCGGATGCCGTGGTTAATTCGCTTCCGGATAAGAAGGGTAATTTCAAGGTTTCAATGGGCATACTTGAAACCAAGGTAAATGTAAAGGATGTTTACCAAATCAAGAAAAAGAAGGTTGTCGAGCAACCTGTTCGAAGAAATACCGGTGCCGGAAAAATCAAGGCCAATAAAGCCAAGAATGTTCAAGGTGAGGTTAATCTTATCGGAATGACTACAGCAGAGGCGATTCCTGAGATGGATAAATATCTGGATGATGCATATCTTTCCGGAAGGGCTACTGTACGGGTGGTTCACGGAAGGGGAACCGGTGCATTAAGAAAGGCTGTACAATCACATTTAAAACAGTTAAAATATGTAGAGAGCTTTAGAAACGGTGAGTTTGGCGAGGGTGATATGGGAGTCACAATCGTTACATTTAAAGATTAAGGCCCGGGAAAGTTTGTATAGATAGCACGGGTAATAATTCGGGCAAATATTGAAAAAAATCAGGCAAAAGCCTAGGAAAAGATTAGGAAAAGCCCGGGAAAGATGCTAAGGTAATGAAAAAACAGGCTAAAGACCAGGAAAAGCCCGGGTAAGATGCTAAGGCTAAAGTAAGAAAAAAAATCAGGCTAAAGCCTAAGGAAAAGATTAGGAAAAGCCTGGGTAAAGGGTTAAGTATATAGGTTAAAAATTTGAAAATAGGAGTGGTAAAATGGCTGATAAACAAAAAATAATGATAGTGGATGACGATAATAATATTGCGGAACTGGTGTCTTTGTATCTTGCTAAAGAATGCTTTGATACGCTTATCGTAAATGACGGCAACGGTGCCATAAGCGCATTTAATACTTATAATCCGGATTTAATTCTCCTGGATATTATGCTTCCGGGAATTGATGGTTATGAGGTGCTGAGGGAGATAAGGAAGACTTCTCAGGTTCCTGTAATTATGCTTTCCGCAAAGGGCGAAACATTTGATAAGGTGCTTGGATTGGAGCTTGGAGCGGATGATTATATAAATAAGCCTTTTGATAATAAAGAAATGGTTGCCCGTGTAAAGGCTGTATTGAGGCGTTTTACAAATAATACTCAAAGTGATGTTGTTGCTCCTGCAACAAATGTTGAAAAGGTTTCATTGAGAGATTTGGAAATCAATCTTACGGATTATTCTGTTTTATATTGCGGAAAGTTAATAGATATGCCACCTAAGGAGCTCGAGCTTCTGTATTATTTGGCTTCTCATCCAAATCAGGTATTCACACGTGAACAGCTCCTCGATCACATTTGGGGTTACGAATATATAGGAGATACCAGAACGGTTGATGTACATGTAAAGAGACTCAGAGAGAAATTTGACGATTCCCACGGCTGGAAAATAGCAACAGTATGGGGAATCGGTTATAAGTTCGAGAATAAATAATGAGATTTATGTTCATATAAAGAGACTCAGGAAGAAATTCTATGATTCCCACGGCTGGAAAATAGCAACAGTATGGGGAATCGGTTATAAGTTCGAGAATAAATAAACTATAAATATTCAGAATGTTGGAAAGTGCAGGTGAAAGGTAATTGAAAATTAGCTTTAGAATCCGCTGGCTATTAGTATATATGGCTTTAATTATATTGATGCTGATTTTGCTAAATACAATGGGGAAAAAGAGAATATATGATTTGATTTATAATGATGCCCGCACTGACATTTACAATACTGCGATAACCATTTCCGAAGAATACATTTCAAGTCTTAACTCGGATGTTTTCAGTTCATCAATGACTGATGTGCAGTCGTCGCTTCGTTCCGAATTCAAGTCTTTTTATTCAATCAGCGGCGTAAGAGTGCTTCTGGTCAGAGAAAAGGGGAAGATTATAGTTGACTCGTCCGACGGTCAGCTGGAGGGCGAAAATATTAATGATTATGATTCCTCATTTCTGAGTAATAAATATTATACGGGAGAGGGTCTCAAGAAAATCATGCCGGGAGAGCTTTTGTATGCTATTCATCCGCTTATTTTCGACCAGAAAATAAATGGATATCTCGTACTTAGTACTTCCATCAGAGATATCGAAAATGAGGCTGTGGAATATACGGATCAGATTATTTTTTGTTTTGTTATATTTTTCATTATACTCGGGTTCGCCATTGGATTTTTGTATATGCAAAATGAGCTTGCGCTCTACAAGACTACAAAGCATGCGAAGGAATATGCATTGGGACATTTTGATTATGATCCCGGAAAGCGCCCGCACAATGATTATGCCGATATATACGATGCATTGGATTATATGGGCAAGAAATTCGGTAATTACGCCGACCAGCAGGCTAAGTTCATTGCAAATGTATCGCATGACTTCAGGTCGCCTCTTACTTCTATCAAAGGGTATTCACAGGCAATGTTGGATGGCATTGGATCGCCGGAAGATAACAAGAGATACCTGGAAATCATTGTTTTTGAAACAAACAGATTAAATAAGATGACTGATAATTTGCTGCAGTTGAATAATTTCGAGAATAACGGCGTGCAGCTTGAAATGAGTATTTTCGACATAAACAGCATTATAAGAATGTCGGTTAAAACATTTGAAGACAGATGTAATAAGAAAAATATATCGATTAATCTTACATTTAGCTCAAAGGAACTTATGGTAGTTGCGGATGTTTACAAAATCGAGCAGGTTATACAAAATCTCACCGACAATGCGATTAAATTCAGTCATAATGGTTCGAGCATAGATATTTCAACGAGCTCCCAGAGAAATAAGGCCTTTGTTTCTGTAAAGGATTATGGAATCGGCATTCCGAAGGAAGCTCAGATGAAGATATGGAACAGGTTTTATAAAACAGACCTGTCCCGTGGTAAAGATAAGACAGGTAGCGGCCTCGGTCTCGCGATAGTGCGTGAGATAGTTGAGGCGCATGGTGAGAATATAAATGTAATAAGCACCAAAGGGGCCGGCACGGAATTTATATTCTCCTTAAAGCTTAAGAATGAAGAGGATTA
>JAILNN010000195.1 GCA_024691565.1 Lachnospiraceae bacterium
CAGCGGATGATTCATGGTTTTCACATCTGGCGATTGAAACTCCGGGAGAGGAAACATCTACGGAATGGTGCGAGGCAGTTGTGGATTGATTCAAGAACTGACCGGTGGCAACTATAAGATACTAAACATTCCATTAGAGGATGAGAAGATAGGTGACTGTTAAAGTAAAGTGACACCTATCACGAAGGAGACATTATGGAAATAGAGAAAAAGTTTTTGGTCAAGAGTCTGCCAGAAGATTTGGGACAATACCCTCACAATGAAATAGAACAAGCTTGCTTGCCAGCGTAGTTGGTAGGCGTTAAATAAAGGGACCGGACGGTCTGGCTAAAGTCAGATTGTTCGGTCTTTTTTGTGGTGAATGATATCCTTTTATTCTAGGTATAATGTGACCTTTTGTCACTTGTTAATAGAGCAGAAAATTGGTATAATATAGCATATATGTTTAAAGGTGCGGAGATAATTTTATATTTGATTGTGGTCAACTTTTAAATCAAATCATCTGATGTTTTAAAGCTTTTTTGGCTCGAAATATCAGGTTAATCTTGTAACTATAAATTTTCAACAAAAAAAGATAAGGAGAAAAAGGATGAAGAGACACAAAATGAAAAATCAAAGAGAGGGTTCGTTTTGGCATACTTCAAGTCATCGAACTACAAATCAAATAACTAAAAGGCATCGAAGTGCAAAACAACTTCTCAAAAAATCAATAAAAAGCCTTGTTTGCTTTATTATCGTATTATCGGTGATTCTTACGACACCGACAACTGCGTTTGCTTACATAGGAGCAATTGTTCCTAATGAGGAACCGCAAACGTCTGGTAAATTTGAACTCGGAAGTTCAACCTATGCTTATATCCAAAATGATTACATTCACTTTGATATATGTGTAAGTTCGACTACCGAAGATTTGGGAGTTGTTGCTCATACTGTTCCGGTTGTCAGCATGGCTGATGATTTCAGTAATGTTGATGATTTTGGTAGGCAGAAAATCGTACTTAAAGGCGCACCTACGGTTAAAAATACCGTGGAAACTGAAAGAGGTTATGTTGCAGGTGTGTATTCGGACCTCGAAATAAACACCCTTAAATATCGATTTGATGTTGAAGACACGGTTTATTATTCTTCCCCTAAAGCCGAAGACGATTCATGGACATATTCGGGACAATTAGCAGTCGATTATACATTCAAAGGGGACGACAATATCAGAGCGACTACATACTATAATCTTGTTAAATTGAATAAGGGTAGTACAGACGCAACATCATTTGGTAAAAATGCATTTGAAAATGATGTATTATATTCTGACTATGTTCCGCTGGATCCTGATGACACAAGTACAAACTGGGGTGTAAAATCCACTACTGTCGTTCGTACCGACAAAGGTATGGATGAAGATCCTCTGGAGGCTGAGGAAGGCGACGAAACAGCATCATGGGTTTATGTGGCTCAAGATGTTGCGTTCGAAGATTTTGCTGAAACAGGTCATACAAATGTAACCGAGGAAGATTTGGATGGCATACCTATAATTGCTCAAAAGGAAGTTGATGAGCGTCTTTCAACAGTTAATATTTCCAATGGTATAACAAGTACACCACTTCATATGATTAAAGAAGTATTTGTAGACAGCTATAATTATTTCAATCCATTCGTTGCTACTTCTTATTCATATTATAATTTTACGAGTGGATTTCAGCAGATGGGTGTTGAGGGGCATGAATGTTATTATCCGGCTTCTATTAATTATGCAGACAAAACGCTCCATACATTTGATGAACAGCACTGTTATGCTTGGTTAAATAAAGATGACATAATTGAATACGATAATCCTGATACTGAGGAAGATGAAGCGGTATATGGAGAAGTTCATCATTGGTTTGATGCAGAATATAACAATCTCTGGGGCTTCCGTAATCTTGTTGCAAAAACTGAACAAGAGAAAATCACTGAAGCGGATAAAGTGACAATTAAAGAGGATGCAAAATATCTTGGAGTTATTACCGATACAGCTAAGACTACAAAAGACAAAACATTCTATAAAGTTGTCCCTGCGGATTCAACTGATGAAATTGCAAATGTCGCTAAAGCTGAAGATGCTGATGTGGTAGCTCAGTATAAAGGAAATTATATAGTAGATTCGGACGGGACCTATACATTTACTGATGGTGCACTTGCACTTAGTAAAACAATTACTGCCGTATGGAATCCTATTTCAGATTCGATAAGACTAAAATCAGATGGTAGTATGGAGTTTAATGGTATCGTTTCGTTGAATTCTCCTACATTCAAATTCTACTCTCCTATAAATAGCGGTGGTATAACATTTGACAGTTATGATAAGGACTATGGACTTGTCCTTGGTCTAGATCCTGATAATAATGCATCGATTATAAACATAGATTTACCTGGTAACTCAGCGCAAATCAATTGTGCAAAGATGGATATTGAAGGTAATCTTGTATTTAGTGGTGAATTAAAGCTTAATCTCTTCGTTGCTAAGATGCAGTTGGATGAGGTTGGCTATGGTCTAAAAGAAACCACAACAAATGGTAATACTACTACTGATTTCGTATGTAATGGTGTTACGGCAAGTGGTGAACTAAAACTTCCTAAGGTTGAGTCTAAGAAAAAGGACGATTCCTCAAGTAATGAAAATACGAACAATGATTCGAACAAGAATGATTCGAACAACAATAATTCAAATGATAATAATAACAATAACAACAATAACAACAATAATTTAACTAGCAGCAATTCAAATGATAATAACAACAATAATTCAAATGGTGATTCCACAGGAGATGAAGGTAGTACTAATGTTCTTGGCTTTGGCGGAGCCCATATGAAGGGTGATATTTGTACATTTAAAGGACGTGAGAAATATCATTTCGAATTCGACCTTACTGTAAAGAATTTATTTACAACTGCTGCAAGTCTTACACTTGTTAGATTAAATAACGGATATCTTTGTCCTAATGATTTATATTTTACTCTTAATGTAACAGCTGAGGGTGCAGGAATTGACTTGGCTCCTGGTGCTCCTGTAGTAACAATTACAGGTGGCGGTGGCGGAATCAAAGGTCTGGCGTCAACTATAAACGGTGACTATACGTCTATTCCTCCTGTTGTTCTGAATATGCATGTTTATGGTGAAATCATAAAGATTATGAGTGGAAAGCTTAACCTGGATATAGGGCCGAGTAAACTGCGAGTATCCGCAGAAAATATAGGTATAAAGGCTGGAAGTTCAAGTCTTAAGATAATTGACTCTCTTTATGCAGGCATATATTTGGAGGGTGCTGACAAGACCTACAATGAGAGAAACTATAATGGTATTAGATTCGGTGGTGAATTAGGTGCTTCTCTTAAGGTATTTAATATCGATAAGCCACAAACAGATACCGAAAAAACTATGGCAAAATTCAATAACGTTATTGCTGCTAAGGCTAATTTCGGTCTTGAAACATTTGTTGGACAGGATAAAGCTGGTACAGACTGGACCTATGTATATCTTGGCGCATATGGCGGTGCTTCAGCAGACTTTAATGTTCCTAAATTTATTCCGTTAATCGGTGGATATAATTTTGCAACTGCAGGACTTCAATTTATGATTGGAGCTAACTCTGCATTCCAGATGAAGGATAAAAATGCATTATCAAATGCATTTAAGAACGCCGAGGTTACAGGTGGTATAGCTGTAGAAGGCGGTATTCCTAAGGTGGCGATGGGAAGACTTGTTTATATTATTCCTGACACTGTTACTGTAGAGGGTGCATTGTTCTCAGATTTGGATGAATTAAAACTTGAAGAGTTAGTATATAAATCTAAGAATCCTGAAAATAATAAATCAAATACAACATTGCTCACAAGTCCTGAGGTAGTTGAGACAGATGACGGCGAAACTGTAATTGCATTTTCAACAGCAAATATTGCAGCTTCCAAAACAAATGTTATCCTTAAGGAAAATGAAGGAGACACATATTCAAAGACGGTTGAGTCTGATGTTGACTCTATAATTGATGGAGAAAAACAGATTTTTGTAATAATACCTAATGATCAAGAAGATATTGAAGATATCAAGGCTTCAATTTCATGTGATAAGGTTGATAAGCTTGTTTGGGTTGACCCTCAAGATGTTGATCCTGATGAAGAGGGTTACAATGCATGGAGTTCAACTCTTGAAGCTGATTCAGATGGAAATGTTACTAAAGAGGCGATTTATCTTGCACTTACTAAAGAGCAGGTTGCTGAGAATGACGGCAAAACTATAATTACAGCAAGTAAGAATTTCTCTGTTAAGGGACTTACTACTACTCCTGTTACCGAAATAAATTCAACAATTGCTGATAACAATGTTACTACAAATATCAGTAATCCGGAAACAGACAAAGAATATGTTCTTTATACATATTTAGGTAAAAAATCTGTTGATGAGAATAATGAAGAACAGATTTCAACTGAATATACTATTGATTCTCGCGCTGTAACAGATTCTGCGGTAGTATCAATAGCTCCAGGAAATATCGCTCCTACAGGTGAGTATTATGTAACAACATCTTTAGTTGAAAAAGCACAGATTATAGGTACAGATTCTGAAGGTAATGAAGCAACAATCGATACAGAAATTCCTGTAGCTAATTGGGTTTCAGACGATACAATTACTTATACAAATAATACTGTTCCTAGTGCTCCTGCTTCAGTATCAGCTGTTGCTCTTGGTAACGAAAAAATGAGAGCAAACTGGTCAGAAGTTGAGAATGCTGATGGTTATAAGTTGTCAATTTACCAGGAAGATGAAGAAAATGAAGGCGAGTGGATTAATACTGGACGTGGATTTAATTTCACAAATGCTGAATTAGAGTCATATCAGGGCTTATCATATGATGAGGAGACAGGATTCTATACTGCTGATATTGCTTTAACTGCCGGTGGTGACGGCGAGGCAGGTACGCTTTCTGAGGATGATGATGTGACAATAACAGAGGATGCTGCACAGAGAATTAAGGGATTGGATCCTAATAAGAATTATAGAATTGGTGTATCTGCTTATAAAATAACTGATACCGAATTAGCATTAGAGGAAGAGACCGATTCTACAGAGTCAGAAGAAACACTTACATGCGAGACATATGGTGACGAAACATTCTCTAAGGAAACATATGTAGCAAGATATACTGAAGTTAAATATGATGTGTCTGTAAATAATAATTCAGTATCAGTAAGTGATGAAGGTACTTACACTGTTACCGTAGGTGCGGACCAATCTATATTATCCTTTGATAATATTAAGACCAAAGGCGGAGATGAAGTAGATTTATCTGATATTAATATTATTGCGACTACCGTAGGTATGCTTGATAGTGAAGGTAATTCTGCAGATAAAGAACTTTCTGTAAATACCTCGATAGGCACAGAAGATGAAAAATATGCAGATAAAATCAATTTAGATATTCCTGAGTTTGAAGGTTCAATGAATGTTGAAGCCCGCATACAATATACTCATGATGGTGTAACTGATGAAACCGTTGCTTATATTACTTTTAACAAGGATATCATCGCACCTATCCTTTCAATCGATGGTAGTAAGGTTTATTCTGATGAGGATGGAAATTACACCATAAAAGGTATAACAGAGCCAGGAGCGGAACTTACCTTCCTTACTGATGTAGATTACAAAAAATCTTCTCAGTTCTATGAAGATAAGGTTATAGAGGAAGCTCCTAAATATGATCTTACTATTGACGAAAACGGTGTATTTACTTATACATCATCATTATCAGAGAATGCTGATTCGACCATTATTTCTGCATATTCGTCAGATGCTTTGGATAATAAATCAGACGCTCTTTCAATTACTGTAATTAAGACGGTGGATATTAGCAAAGCGACAGTAGAGGGTGTTGAGGATAAGGTATATACTGGTGAAGAGATTACGCAAGATATTACATTGACACTCGATGATAAAGAGATTAGTCCATTAAATTATGATGTTGCCTATGAAAACAATGTTGAAATAGGTACTGCAACCATTACAATTACAGGTAAGAATAACTATTTTGGAACTATCACAAAGACATTTGAAATTACAGATCCAAATGCCGAAACTCCTGCTCCTGATTCTACATCAAACCCTGATGCTACAAAAGCTCCGGATAGTACGAGTAATCCAGATAACCCGGCAAATCCAGATAATCCGGCGAATCCAGGTAATCCGGGTGCTTCGGATAATTCAGGAAATGCAGCTACTGCTGCACCTAATTCGTCCGGTAATGCGAATGCTGCAACCAATGCTGCGGTTACAGGGGCCACGCCATCATCTGCTACAAAACCTAACAGCCCATATAAGATAAAGGGTAAGAAGGTTACAGTGAAGGCTTCAAAGCTGAAAAAAGGCAAGGTTACATTGAAAGCAAAGAAGATTATTAAGGTAGTTCAGGCGGCGGAAGGCAAGAAGAAATTTAAATTAATCAAAAAGATTCCTAAGATTAAGCTTAAGAGTAACAAGAAGAAGATTAAGAGTATTGTGCTTAGTAAGGGACTTAAGAAAGGAAAATATAAGGTTAAGATTAAGGTAGTTGC
>JAILNN010000234.1 GCA_024691565.1 Lachnospiraceae bacterium
AAGCACTTTCTACCTCTTAGAACCATTGCCGTTGCCTCCATTAATCACCTTATTTGCAATTCCACTCATTCCTGCCGTTGCACCACTTCCAAGATTACCCATAACCTTACCAGTCGCTGCTTGATTCAAGCCTCTCGCACTAATCGTTGCTTCTTTCGCACACTCCATAAGTTCTGTGGCATTGTTAGTGTATCCGCCCATCTGAGTCTCGACAATTTGGTCATATTCACCCAAATTAATATGGTTAGTTCCTTGATTCTCAAGCTGTTTAGAGAGTTTACCAAACACTCTCTGCTTCGTTCCAATCGCATCTGCATTACCCATAGCCTGTCCCTTGATGCTGTAATTATCGTAGATTCCACGAATCTTATCAACCTGATGGATACACTCAACCTGTGCCTCTGCACCATTCATCAGGATTTTCGCATCAGAACTAAGTTCCGATGGTGATGCATTTCTCTTTAACATATCCTCAAGTTCTTTAGCAGCCTTTTGATATCTCGTCGGATCAGACACCACCTCATTGAAGACCTTCTGAGCCTTATTATACTCATAGGTCATCTTATACATTCCTTCTTTCATATTCAATGCAAGTGCCTCATCAGATATATCCTCAGCAGCCATAACCTTCTTAAATTGATGATAAAACTCAGGATCTTCAGGCGTTACTGCCCTACCTTTATATTTACTAATCAACGACTTAGCATCATCATACGACGAACCTGTAACCTTTGACCAAGCCTTTGCAACTGCATCATCAGTCTCAGCCTGCGTAAAATAAATCACCTCACCTGACTTCGTCTTTATATGTGGAGACAAGTCGATATCCATGCCAGCCTTTAAATTAGAAGCACTCTTATTTCCCGTAGCATATAAAATATCAATATCTTCTTTTCTGAAACCCTTCTTAAGTGCTGCCTCCATGAGATTATCCTTAATCATAGGTTCGGATGCATCCTTCAAATACTCCTTCTGATTCCTATTAAACATCTCAATATAATCATCCGCATGTCGAATTTCATTCTCAATAGCATAACCCGAGCGAGTACCCATATTTAGCTTATTAATCGCAAGCGAATCCTGCTGCATTTCAAAATATGCCTTCTTCATGATAGCCTCTGTATCGGCTGTTGGATTAGCTTTATACAAATCAACCGCCTTCTTATAGCTCTTATATGTAGAAGCCGCGCGAAGCTCAGCTGCATCGTGAGCAAGTCCCTTCAAATTAGACATAGGACTTTTAAGTGGTCCACGATTAGCGCGAATATACTTAAACGCAACCTGTTCAGCACCCTCAAGCGCCTTATCACAGCCGCCTGCCGCACGATAATAAACCATACACTTAGATTTAGGATCATAATGCATTGATAAAAGTTCCTCTTTCCTAAGAGACGCCCATTTATATAGCTTCTTAGGATACTCTCCCAAAGCTCTAATACTCTTAGGAATCTTCTGAATAACCTTGCCAGTTTGTCTACTTGCCCAATTTGCAATATTAGCCTTAACAGAAGCTGGAAGTTCCGCAATAATCTGTCCACCAGCTTTCATAACGCCAGCAGAAGCCACCTCAATGAGAACCGGCACAGAGCCCGCAAGAAGCGTCTTTCCAAGAGTTCTGTCCTTCAAAAGTTTATGCTCATTAGCCTGATACATAGCTTTATTCACATCCATCGTAAGGAATACTGCCTCTGAAGCCCCGCCAGTTGCAACTCCAGCCGCAATTCGAACAGCAATGCCGCCCCAAGTATCCAAATATTTCTCATTAATTTGTGTAAATGCCGCAGACAAAGTAAACCAAAAACTATTCGCATCATGATGCGCTGTTTCTTGCATCTGCTCAAGCATCCTCTGTCGCTCTGAAAGCACGTTCTTCTTATGATATTCAATCGTCCAATTAATTTGATAATTCACCATCGCAAGCTTCAGCGTATCAAATCCATAATGATAATTATATCCATCTCTCATAACATCCAAAATCTCTAAATATGGACATAGTTTAGTGAAAATGGTCTGTTTATTCGAATCAAGCATACCTAAAATAGATTTCACATTTCCATTTTCATCCTTATCATCAAACGCAAATGCAGTGCTATAAATCAAGCTATCAAGCTCATCAATATAATTATAAATCTTCATATCTGCATCGGTCATCATTTCGACACCCGGTCTATATGGCTGACTCTCTAAAATGACATCCTTCGTCGTTTCATAATTAATCTCATCGCCCTTATCATCAACCCTATCTTCATCAAGTGCACGCCCTCTAAGAACAACGTGATACCTATGTGGCGACTCTAAATATGCATTTTCACAACAGAAAGAATACTCTGCCATGGAATCAGTAATGTTAGTCTTTTTATAGGTAAGTCCCAATTCATTAAGCTTCTCCTGAAGAGAATAATTCTGATCTATATCCACTTCATCAGCACTCAATCCCTGATCCTCAAGCCTAGACGCAATGCTTTCCGCATCTCCAGAATAAATATCACCATTACCATTAGCCTTCTTAGGCGTTTCAAAGGTAAATAACACATCCGCAGGCTTATAATAAACTTCTCTCTTCGCCCCATCATAGCGAAGTATATATGCATTAACCTTTGTCACTGCAAGCATAAAATCATCCTTCGACAAATCCTGGACCGCCTTACCAGCCGAAGTTTCCTTAAGCAAGCGATAGCAGGCAATTCTATCCGCCCCAAAATTAAGACCCTCAGTAACACGACAAACATCCATAGATTTTTCCAAAATATGATTATCAACTTCAACCGTAACAGTTAGTGTATTAACCTCATATGTTCCCGAATCACCAGGATCCTTATCAATATCATTCAAAACAGCAAAATATACATTAGGCGCCTGTGGATTGTCACATCTAACCCATGCCACTGTATAACTTGAGCCCTTATTCATATCAACCTTAATCTTACAGTTTTCATGGTCAATTCCAATAAGCTTAAATCCCACATATGCACCCCTTCTGTCACAAGCAAGAAGCGCAATATTAGGCTGGTTAAATTCTATTTGAGGATCATTAATAAAGAATCGCATGCTGTTCGTAAAGGTACCGCCTTTTCCATAAAACTTAAAGTTCACTCTACCCTCACTCGCCGCCATATCATATCCACTCGGAAGACTAATAGTTCCCGTTTTCCAAACACCAGAAAGACCTCCATCTTGATCAACAGTAAATACACCATCATCAGAAAAAATCTGTATATTTGCCGACAAATCAGATCTATCTCGTTCAATTCCTTTAGTTATCTCGACAATCTTTGCATAAACCGGATAACTATCACCCGGACAAATTTGATTGCCAAAATCCTTATAAATCTTCATTCCATATTTCTTATCTTCTTTTTCTTCCTTCTCTTTTTTCTCGCCTCCTTCAGATAAGGCTGCACCAGCAACGCCAGCACCCGCAGAAATACCGCCTGCTACAATTCCAGAGCCAATGAAAGATATAACTTCTCCAGCCTTTTCTTTAGCATCCGAATTAATCAAGACATCCTCTTTTTCATCCTTACCAGTCACATTAAATTCAATCAGCAAACCCAAACGGTAATCAGCTTCCCCATAAAACTCAGAGTCGCTATGAAAACCAACAAATAAATGTCCATCAAGATAACTCTTAGGTTCAGGAACCTCAAATACCATCTTAGCTGTTGCTCCACTTGAACAATAGTTGTAATTACCCTCTATAAGGTATATTGGTTCACCCACACTATAATCCTCGGTTTTAACCTCCATATTATAAAAGAAATCCGAATATTTCTTAGCCATAGATTCTATAAAATCAGGACCAACCTGTTCACCCTTAGTGCTCTTTGGAAAATTAAACGTAAAGTCAATTTCAACTCTATCACCCTCAGTAACATCCATATAGTAGCACCAGTTATCATAGCCAGAAATTGCCCATCCATAATTACTAAACTTATGATTACTCTTTACCTCATAATCAATTGAAAAATTATCATCCTTATTCTTATTTTTAAGTTCCGTACCATCAACAACCTGATATAAAGTTCCCTTCTTTAATTTAGGGTCATTTTCATTAACCTGACTACTATCTTCCTCCGCTGCCATAGCAACGCCGCTTCCCGCTTTGTTACCAGCTCTACCACAGCACTTAATCAGCCCTGCAGGTAGGAAAACTTGAAACATAAAGATAAGAAACGCTATAGAAAAAGCAATCCCCCTTCTATTTCTTCTAATTAAACCACATATTTTACTAAAAATATATCTAGATGCAAATCTGCCACCATTCTGGAAGCCACCATTTTGTGGCATATTTCCATTGTTATATCCACCAGAGTTTCCTCCGCCAGAATTTCCACCAAAGCCTCCGCCAGTATAATTCTGTCCATTTGAAGAATTCTTCATAACATTATAAAGAACAACTCCAACAATAAAAAGAACAATTCCGATTATTAGATGAGTCCAACGATAATTAATTAGAGCGACAGGAATTGCAAGCATAAAACCAAAGGACGTTCCCGTAAGAATGCCCTGAATCAACTCATTATTTTTTTCACCTACATTTTGATTCATACCCTGAAGCTTGCTTTGACTTTTCCTCATGAAAATCCCAAGAAATCTTCTAATTAGACCATTCCCCTGACCAATTGCCTTCATACTAAGTAAGGAACCAGAGACAGCTATGGCAATACCTCTCATATTGCCATAGCCAGAAAAGAAATTATATGCAATCATAGCAATACCAGCCCCAATTAGAATCGAGCCGATATTAATACTCTTAAAATTACTACCCGAAAATATACTTTTAGCACCCTTAGAAATTCCCTTAGAACCAGTAAAGATGCCGCAAATACCCATGACGACAAAGCCTCTTCCAAAAACCCCGCCAATTGTCGCCAAACCACTATATCTTAATCCAGGGTAAAAAAAGGTCACATACTTTAAAAACTTTGTAAAAGGATTAATAATCCACTCTCTAAGAAATACATTCTGAAGAATCCAAACAGCAATTATAACAATCGAAACGATAATATAAACCCTAATCCTTCGTTTCTTTTCCTTTTTTTCATCCTCAGAAT
>JAILNN010000238.1 GCA_024691565.1 Lachnospiraceae bacterium
CCAGCATATGGCTGACGCATGGAAACCTGCATCTGAGTAAGACGCTCATATGTATCATAAATTTCCTGCATATTAGAGAAATCAAGTTCAGGATCAACACCATATGCATAAAGATTCATTGCAACAGTAAGAATATCTAAGTTACCTGTACGCTCACCATTTCCAAAAAGTGTACCCTCAACTCTGTCAGCACCTGCTAAAACACCAAGTTCAGCACATGCAACTCCACAACCTCTATCATTATGAGGATGAAGTGAAATCACAACATTCTCTCTATATTTCAAATTCTTATTGATATATTCAATCTGGCTTGCAAAAATATGAGGCATTGCTGTCTCAACAGTTGAAGGAAGATTGATAATAGGCTTCTTGTCAGCAGTAGGCTGCCAAACATCAAGAACAGCATTACAAACCTCAATTGCATACTCAATCTCTGTATTATGGAAGCTCTCAGGACTGTACTCAAATCTGATGTTACCACCGTCCTGTTCAGCAAGCTCCTTCAAAAGCTTAGCTCCATCAATAGCAATCTGCTTAATCTCATCCTTAGACTTCTTGAAAACCTGCTCTCTCTGCTCTACTGATGTAGAATTATAAACATGCACGATTGCATTTGGTGCACCCTTAACAGCCTCAAAAGTCTTTCTAATAATGTGCTCTCTAGCCTGTGTAAGAACCTGAAGAGTAACATCATCTGGAATCAACTTTCTCTCAATAAGTTCACGACAGAACTTAAACTCTGTCTCACTAGCTGCAGGAAATCCAACTTCAATCTCTTTAAATCCAATCTTTACAAGAAGCTTAAAGAATTCGATTTTTTCTTCAAGTCCCATAGGCTCAATAAGTGCCTGATTTCCATCTCTCAAATCCACACTACACCAAACTGGAGCCTTATCAATATAATCCTTCTTAGTCCACTCAAATGAAGGCTCAGGTGGTAAAAAATAACTTCTAGTATACTTCTCAAATCCCTTCATGTTCTTGTCCTCACTTTCTTTAATAATTCTTTTTATAAATAAAAAAAATCCCTATTAGGAAACTTCCCAACAGAGACGTATATTAACGCGGTACCACTCTTATTCACGACAAATGTCGCACCCTCAACGGATACTCCAGATCAAACCTTTATATCCTTCCCTTGTAACGTAGGGACAACGACCAATCCTACTAAAAATGTTTTTTCAAATCATCCCTGTTCAGACGGTTGCTCCGAGGCGAGTTCACTCTTCATTCTTGACTGTCTCGCACCACCCGACAGCTCTCTGTAAGCCAAAATCCAAGTTACTATTCCTCTTCAATGCATTTAAAAAATATTCAAATTTAAAGCTAGTGATAACCATACCACACTTTTTTTGATTTGTAAACCCTGATTTTAAATTTCCACGACTTTTTAAAAATAAAACGCCGGGATTAGCTCAATCAAACCAATCCCGGCGTAATCTCATCTTTCTACTCTTGTTAATTCTTAAATTAACACTAAATATAACCTTTTAAATAAGTCTCCCAAATAAGCCTCTCAAATAAGCCACCTAAATACGACTCATTCTAGAAACCTTCCTCGGCCTTCTTGAAGTTATTAGCTGTTACATTAAGGAAACTATCTTTCCATGAATACCAGTTTCCATCACTTGACTTCCAAACATCAATATATCTGTCTGTACCCCAGTCATTACTTTCATTTCCTTCGCCTACAAACATCATGTAAGTTTCTGGTCTCTTGCCTGTAATTGTTTCTTTTGCAGGAATCATATATGGTCCGCGATAAACTGTAAGTTTGTAATTTCCTTCACCTGGATCCTTATAGAAGTCAGCTGAACGTGCTCCAAAATAACTTAAGTATACATTTGGATTTCCGCTATTATTTGTAGCTGTCGCATCCTTTAATGATCCAACTACTGTCTGCCATCTAACATTTGAAATATCATCATCGGTACGAGGACCATTTAAGTATTCATACATTTTGCGCATTTCCTGAATCTGCAAGTCCTTATCACCAAATGGATCTGATGGGTTTGAATATCCCTTAAAATTAGCAGAAACACAAACTGTTGCTGCCATTGTATTAAATCCAATTCCATCACTTTCATATTCATTTCCTTCTTGACTTTCATCAAGTGTATATTCACCTGTTAAAGGAATTGTCTGAAGTCCACGAAGTGTATTAGGAATCTTATTAAATGTGTAGGTTCTAACCTCACAAATAGTATCCTTGGCAGCTGTTCCAGCGTCTTCAGAAACTTCATAACCTAATTCTTTAAGTTCTTCAGCAGAAGTAGTTTCTTCGTTAATTTCAAACTCAACTCTGATTACCTTTGATGTATCTTCATATGTTACATCCTTCGCATAGTCAAATTCATTATCTACAAGAACTACAGGTGTTGGTGAAACAGTTGGTGCAACAGTTGGCGCAACAGTTGGCGCAACGGTTACTGTTACAGCTGGTGCAGTTGTTACAACTGGTTTAATCGTAGGAGTTGTTGTTGCTGCCACCTCATTTACAGTAACATTACACTTAAATTTCTTACCCTTGTACTTAGCTGAAACCACTGCATTTCCAGCAGCAACTCCAACTACTTTTCCTGCTTTTGAAACTGTAGCAACAGACTTATCACTCGATTTCCACTTCTTAAACTTCAATTTCTTTTTACCCTTCTTTAAGGTAAGTTTCTTAGATTCTCCCACATTGATAGAAAGACTCTTTTTTGAAATTTTAATCTTAGCTGCAGCATCCGCATTATTAGCAATGTTTACACCTCCCATTACTAATCCCGCGCACAAAGTCAAAGCAATAGCTTTTTTAAATACTCTTTTCATTGTATTCCCTCCTCTTAAATTGTATTTCCTGTTTTAAAGTTCTCACAAGTGCCTAGATTATATCATAAATTGCGAATCTTTTCGTCACTCTTTAGAGTGATATCACAATTAAATTTTCCACTGTCAAGACTCGCTCGCGAGTCTTGCGCGCCGGATTCGGGTCTGCTTTAGCAGACTCACTTCCTATTCGAATCCGTGCGCATCCCGCGGAGCGTTTTAACTCAGTCGGAGCTTGTACCCCGACTGAGTATAGTTTGACATAACCCCCACCTACACCTAAGCTTAGAGGTGGGGGATTTCTCCGACTGAGTTAAAAGACCCCACCATCGGTGGGGCCGAATAAGCACTTTATAAAATTATCACATCCGCAGGCCAGCACATCCATCCACAGAAATTACAGCTTCATGGATAACTGAATTCTCTTCTTCTGCAAATCAACACTTAATACCTTTACATCAACGATATCGCCTACACTTACAACGTCGAGTGGGTGATTTACAAATCTCTTTCCTGAAAGCTCTGAGATATGAACGAGTCCATCCTGGTGAACTCCGATATCAACGAAAGCACCAAAATCGATTACATTTCTAACTGTTCCCTTAAGAATCATGCCTTCCTTTAAGTCCTTCATCTCAAGAACGTCTGTTCTAAGAATTGGCTTAGGCATTTCATCACGAGGGTCACGAGCTGGCTTAACAAGCTCTTTTAAGATATCATCAAGGGTAATTTCTCCGATTCCAAGTTCCTCAGCCATCTTTGCTTTATTCTTAACCTTGGCAGCAAAGATATTCTTTCCCTTAGGTGCCTCATCCTTCTCTTCCTTGTTATCAACCTCAACTGGCTGTTCTCCAAAGGCCTTTGCCATAGCAGCACCAAAGGCAGTATTTGTATTCTTAATAACAATCTTATCGTTCTTTTTCTTTTTATTTGGACGAATCTTATTGATGTTCTTCTTACCAGCCTCTGACTGAGCCTTCTTAACATCGTCCATTGTCATACCAATCTTATCCAAAAGTTCAAGTGTAGCCTTATAACTCTCAGGATGAACACTAGTTGCATCCAATGGATTCTCGCCGTCCTGAATTCTCATAAATCCCGCACACTGCTCATATGCCTTAGGACCAAGCTTTGTAACATTTAAGAGTTGCTCTCTACTTGTAAACTTACCATTCTTTTCTCTATATGCAACGATGTTCTTAGCAATTGTCTTATTAACGCCCGAAATATATTCAAGGAGTGAAACAGATGCGGTATTTAAATCAACACCAACCTTATTTACACAGTCCTCAACAACATTTGTAAGTGCCTCTGTAAGCTTCTTCTGGTTCATATCATGCTGATACTGTCCAACACCAATTGACTTAGGATCAATCTTAACGAGTTCAGCAAGTGGATCCTGCAATCTTCTTGCAATTGACGCCGCACTTCTCTCTCCAACATTTAACTTAGGGAATTCTTCAGTGGCAAGCTTACTAGCAGAGTAAACACTCGCACCTGCTTCATTAACGATAACATACTGAACTGGCTTATCAATTTCCTTAATAAACTCGGCAATAACCTGTTCAGACTCACGAGAAGCAGTACCATTACCAACTGAAATAAGTGAAATATTATATTTATCAACTAAGATCTTAAGAACCTGCTTTGTCTCCTTAATCTGATTTTCAGGAGCTGTAGGATAAACAACTGTTGTAGCCATAACTCTTCCAGTGCTGTCAACAACAGCAAGCTTACAACCCGTTCTAAACGCAGGGTCCCAACCAAGAACAACCTTACCAGAAATAGGTGGCTGCATAAGAAGCTGCTCTAAGTTCTTTCCAAAAATCTTGATAGCAGCATCCTGAGCCTTCTCAGTCAACTCACTTCTAATTTCTCTCTCAATTGCAGGTTCAATAAGACGCTTATAGCTATCTTCAACAGCATTCACAATATATGGTGTTGTAAATTTATTTCCAACTTCATGGAAATCAACTTCTTCATTTTCCAAATCAACACTATCTGTATCAACCTTAATAGTCTGCTTAAGAAGATATCTAATAACTCTTTCCTCAGGAGCAACAACCTTAACATTAAGGACTTTTTCAGCCTCTCCACGATTCAAAGCAAGAACTCTATGTCCCGCAATTTCCTCAATAGGCTCCTCGAATTCATAATACATTTCATAAACGGATTCTTGCTTCTCATCCTTAGCAACAGAAACAATCTTACCATTCTTAGTTGTAATATCTCTAATATACTGTCTATATTCAGCATTATCAGAAACTTCTTCAGCGATAATATCAAGCGCACACTGAATAGCTTCATTTTCATCCTTAACTTCCTTCTCCTCAGAAATATATTCCTTAGCGAAGTTCTCAAGAGGCTCTGTAATAGCTTGCTCCATAATAAGCTTTGCAAGAGGCTCTAAGCCCTTTTCCTTAGCAATAATAGCCCTGGTTCTTCTCTTCTGCTTATAAGGTCTATAGTAATCCTCGACTGCAACAAGAGTCTGCGCTTCCTTGATTTTTGCCTCAAGTTCAGGAGTAAGCTTCTCCTGCTCACGAATACTCTGAAGAACTGTTTCCTTACGTTCCTCTAAGTTTCTCAAATAAGTAAGACGCTCATCCAAATTTCTGAGCTGCTCATCATCAAGAGAACCATGTGCCTCTTTACGGTAACGAGCGATAAAAGGAATTGTATTTCCCTCATCAATAAGCTTAACTACCGCTTCAACCTGAGTCACCTTAATTCCAAGTTCCTCTGCAATCTGTTTCTCAATATTCATTCCCTATTTCCTCCATGAAATGTATAATATACAATGACTCGCTCACGAGTCTTGATCCCAAATATTAGTTAGTTTACAAATATCCCCCGAATTAAATTTGGGCTTTTTCCAAATTAAATTCAGACTATAATTTGGGATAAATCCCAAATTATAGTCTTATTTTCTTACCTTTATCCGCCCTTTTTCCTTCCTTAAACCTATTAATTCCCAACTCTTTCTCATTGAAAACAACAGATTTATCAGTATTTCCAAGGACATACGCTGCCTTAACATAATCATCCTTACCAAGCTTAATACCAGTAACACCACGACTGGTTTTCTTATATTCATTAACCTCAGAAATTGGATAACAAAGGGTAAAGTGGTCATTAGTTAGGAAGAAGATTCTCTTAGAATCCATAATAACTTCTTCGGTACTGAGTGAACTAATCAAAATAATCTCATCACCATCTTCAAGTTTCGAAGAACTAATCTGACTTCTACCAGTCTCAAACTCAATTCCAGAAACCCTCTTAACATAACCATTTTTAGTAACAAACACAAGTTGCGATTCAAAAAGTTCCTCAAATGGTATGAAGAAAATTGCCTCCTCATTTCCCATCTTACAAAGCGAATGAATAAGGACACCCTTGTCTCTAATTCTTCCCTTAGGAATCGCACTGACTTTTATTCTATACATATTTGCATTAGATGTAAAGAAGCAAAGCGTATCCGTATTCTTCATCTGGATAACCTGCCTATATTCAGCAATTGTACTCTCATCAGCCTTCGAATATGCATTCGAATCAATCGACTTGGCATATCCAAATCTATCAATAAGAACATAGATATCTTCTTCAACAACATGTTCAACATAATCCTTAGCAACTTCATTAATAAGCTCTGTTTTTCTCTCCACCTTAAATGCTCTCTTATAAGTCTTAAGAGCCTGCTTAATAGCTTTATGAAGCTCTCTCTTACTTCCAAGAAT
>JAILNN010000240.1 GCA_024691565.1 Lachnospiraceae bacterium
ACCCCCGCAGTAGACCTGAAGAGCGAGTTGGCCGCAACCGCCATCCAGATTACCTGCTACGACCGCGACGGCAAAGAAGTGAAGCGCGTAACCAGCTCCGACCCAGGAACTGTAGAGGACCCCGAAAACCCAACGGGCGGATACCCTAGCGGCGACTACCCCGAAGGCCCCACGGGAGATTAGGCGAAGGGGCTACGGCCCCCTCCCCGCTCCCTCACGGTCCCTGTGTTTCGACAAGCTCAACAACCGCTGCGGTCCCTGAGCTTGTCGAAGGGTCGAAGGGTAAACACTAAACACTCAACACTAATCACTAAACATTTACAACTATGAGCAAAAAAGAAACACTAAAATTCATTAATTCAATTACTTTAACATACCCCAGAGCGTATCATATCATTATTTTGCTTATATTTGCAGCAAATTTAAAAATGGTATGAAACAGATTTTGGCACTCTTAAGAGTCTCAACGACTCAACAGGATTTGGAAGCACAGCGTAATTCAGTTACAAGAGCTATCATTAACGATGGCTTCACTGAAGATGATATTGAATATGTAGAGAAAAAGGAAAGTGCTATCAAACTTAAGGAAAACGAAAGAGAAGGCTTGAATGAAATGAAGGAACTGCTGGTAGAATATCCTTCAATTAAAGCAGTATACTGTTTTGCTGTTGATAGACTTGCAAGAAAAGTAAGTGTGGTAATCTCTATTAAAGACTATCTACTGGAACGTGGTATCAATCTTGTCTTCCTCAATCCACGACCACTATCAACATTGAGAAAGAATGAGAAAGGTGAATGGGTAGAAGATGAAATATCTGCAATGATGCTGCTCTTCCTGGCGTATGGTGCTGAAATGGAAATGAAAATCAAGAAAGCACGATTTCTAGCAGAGAAGGAAAAACTAAGGAAACAGAATAAAATATCAGAAGCCAAACCCATATTTGGCTACTTTAAAGATGCTGATAAATACGCTAGAATAGATGAAGTTGAAGGAAAAATAATACGTGACCTATTCAACGACTATCTTACACGTGAAATTAGTCTACGATGCCTATACAATGAATACGCAGCAAATGATAAATTACCAGTAACAAAAGGAGCATCTGCAAGACTTGCTTCAATATTCTCTAATTTAGCCTACAGTGGACAAATAAAGAAGTACCCAATGATTGTTACACCAGAGGTACAAAACGCTGTTATAGCCAAAATGAAGTGTAATAAAACACTATCAAAAAGTGGTACGCAAAACATATATCTAGGCAAACACTTGTTGGTTGATTCTACTGGTGGAAGACTCGTTGGTAATGGTGGTCAATGTCACTATAGAACATTCCAACGTGGAGAAACCTGTACAAACGTCAATATAAACGCTGTAGATAGCATCCTCTGGCATTGTGCTGTATCTCTACAGGTAAATTATCTTGCTTCCAATATGCTTGAAATGCATAAGAACTACGATAAGGATATAGAGAAACTTACCAGACAAATTGAATCACAAGAGAAAAAGCTAGAGGAATTGCATAAACAACAGGCACTGGCATTCAAGCAACTTATCAATGGAAAGGTACAAGAAGACGTGTACGAACAGACTGCTGATGACCTTAAGGAACGTGAGCATTCCATTACCAGCAGAATGACAGAGTATAAAACTGAGATAAGCAGAATTCAGAAACTACAAGATACAATGCAAGAATCAACAACCCTGTCAGAAAAGGTTGATGACATCAAAGAAATAAAAGATGATATACAGAGAAAGGAGATAATTGACAGTATGATTGAAAAGGCGATTGTACGGAAGGTCTCATATTATGTAAAGGAGATAGAAGTCATACCAAAATACCAGTATCATTTCCTAGCAATACCTACAATGTATCAAGTAATTACCAGGCATAACTTTATGCAAATAAAGGAAGGTTGGAGAAGAACTGATGGAAAGATGACATATATTGAATTCACTGGTGAAATACTCAAGAGATATGTAAAGGATGACCAGGGAAACTATAAGTACAAAAATAACCTGTGAGTATCGCTCTCACAGGTTATTCCTTTACTAACAAGTTATTTAAACAACGCTATATATTGAATAATGGTAAATCACCAGTTATAATAGTTCAAAACATTAGAAAGGTAGTGTATCTTTATTTGGAATTTCCCATTTCTGGCCATAAAGTTCCTCATAGAGTTCGCCAATGGCGGTCAATTTTTCATTACTAAAATTTTTAATTCGATTATAGAAAAAAACTTTTGGGATTACCAACTGTATATTTTCAATTTCGCCAATTGGCTTTTTCTCACTATAGTATAGGTTTTCAATTTCAAATCTTAGACCATCTAGTTCCAACAAGTCTTTTGTAGCCGATTGAAGAGAGATAGCCTCAAAACTATACCAATCTTCCAGTAAGTCTTCTATAGCCTCTTTTTTAAACTGAAATTCTTCTTCAATGAGTTCATTTATTATTTTTAGTTTTTCTTTGAATGTCATAGTTTATTCACTAGTTATAATAGTTCAACAAATTTCTCATTCAAACTCTTAAATTCTTTGAGTTCTTTTTTAAACTGCTTGAGCCTAGGGTCATCCTTACTCATACCAGCTATATCAGATTGATAAAGCCCTATCCTAGTCTGTATAGCAAGCAGTACATTTTTAATTTCTTTTTCAGTTAGTTCCATATTACAAAACGCTTTTAAGTGATTTATACTGTAATGCTGTTTGGTATGATAAGCCTAAATGTAAAGCCGCTTTAAGACTATCAAGAGTGTTAACTGGGTCAACCCCATATTTTTCAACAATTTTTTTAATCTGTTTTTCAGTCAGATTAGCGACCTTTTGCTCAAGCATTGGCATTTCTTCTACTGCTGTTTTTAACGCTACTAAGTCATCACTTGTCAAAACACCTGCCTTATGCATCTGTGCCTTTTCAATTTTTGTCAATTTCTTTTCCATATCTATTTTATTTTATTGGTTAATTTTCTACTGATGCGAATATACACGAAAAAAATGTAAAAAAGAAATAATTATCGAACTTTTTTATCAAATTCTTCTCTAAAGCGTTTATTTTAACACTCCTTAACAATTATCCACCTTATATATAATATAGGCTCAGAAGCCCTCTAAATGCCCTTAAAACCCTTTTTAATGATATATTGCTGCTTCTCCTCTGTCCAGTCATTTATCTTGAAGTACCTGTTACCATAAGTTTGAAGAAACATCTCATAACTCCTATCACCAGTACCACGTGTTAACTTATTCTCACAGTACTCTTGAAGTGACTTTGTTGTATAATGCTTGATATAAGCAATACTCCAGTCAATTGGTTGGAACGGAGATTGGTCACATCTATTACCTAGCGCATTATATACCTTAAGTGGTGTTGATGGTATATGAGGATTGCCAATGAATTGAACCTTATTAAGTCCACCTTTAACAAGACTCTTAATATGATGGTCATCATCAAAACTATACTGGCTCTTAACACCAATACGTTGCTCCTTGAATCTTTCCTGTACTCCTTTACTATAATCAGCATATATGTGACCACTATCACCAAATGTCATCCAGTTAAATACCACACACTCCCAATCATTTGGAATAGATGCAATAAATTCATTGATATTACTGTGACATTTATACGTAAGGAATTCATCTATATCCACATACAGTATATTATACTCACTACCATACTTAACATACATATCACAGTATGCTACCATCTGAGCACGTACCTTATTACGATAATCCTCAATGATTACTTTGCCATCATCAATTAAATCCTGTAATATACTTGATATATCCTCATTATCAGATAGTTGGTTATTGTCACATATTATTACCAGGTCAAATCCCAATGATAGATAATGAGCAACCCATTCACGTATATACTTTCCTTCAAGCCTTTGAATACCTACTACTGCATTCTTCATATTAATTATTTTAAGATAAATATATACAAAAGAAAGAAAGTACACCAACCCATCCAAAAATATTTTGTTTTGTAAAATAAAAATCAAAAACATATCCCCCCTATCACAGAATTCTCGATTTTTGTTTTAAATCCCCTCAACTTAATCCAACGTACACAAAGGGTAACTCTCAGCTTACCCTTTGGATATAATTGTCCATCCATTTATTTTGGAGTTTCTTGAAATGGCAGATGATATTGTTTGGTCAGAAACTCCCAAATAATTGGCAGCGTCTTTACGTTTTTTGAAATAGTAAGTGATATTGTCTTTTTCTATTCCTGTAATTTTAGATTTTGCTTCACTAACTCTTTTTTTGAACTGCTCTGTGTTTGCAATTTCTTTTCTTTTTTTCCTATACTCTTCACTTTCTCTTATTTTTTTAATATGCTCTCTTGTAAGTGGATTATTTATATTTTCTTTTGGTGTTACGCAACGTAGATTATCGATACTATTATTCTTAGGATTAGTATCAATATGGTCAATTTGTTTACCTTCTGGTATATCACCAACAAATTCTTGATATATCAGTTTATGAATAAAATGCTTATGTCTATTACGCTTACCTGTGCAATCACATAACTCAACACGATAATAACCTCTTGCAGTCTCTTCCACTTTAAGCAGTTTCTCATTACCAACAGTTGACTTAACCAACCCATCATTACTAACCTGGTATTTTCCATTATAACCAGTAATGTCTTTCCAAATTCTTTCCATAATACTAAATGTTAACTTATGCAAAGATACATAAAAAATTTTAAAAAACAAAATTATATCACAACAATTTATACAACATATCCACCAATGCCCATAAAACGCATTTTAAAGCCCTGTGTTGCGTTAATGGAACATTGGTGGATAACTGTTAATATTTGTTAAAACAAACGTCTTAGAATGGATTTATTCATAACACAACAAATATTCCATTATCTCTATTTGCTCACGTGTGAATTTTTCAAGATACTTAGGATTGTCATTGAAATACTCATCGATAAAATAAGTCAATGAATCTTGGTCAATATCCTTTATGAATTCTTTAAATTCTTGTCTTTTCATAATTTCCAATTTCTAAACCAGTCTATTTCTACTTCTACACCACGTCTCTCAAGTTCATCCGCAATATCATTCATCATATCTGCGTACCACTGTGCTTCATCTTGCCAGGTTGGTGGTGGGTCTTTAAACAACTCTAATGATTCTTTATCAAACCTTTCCAGTAGACTTAGCAGTTTCTCATTTGATTTTCTCTTTACATTAATTTCCATTACTTTTCAGTTTTAAGGTTCATAACACAATCTAAAATCTCTTCAATCTGGTCTTCAGTAAATCTTGCTACATACCTAGGATTGTCATTGAAATACTGGTGACAGATGTTAATCATTGTCTTACCGTCAATGTCTTTGATAAATTCTTTAAATTCTTTGTTTTTCATTTGTTAAATATTTTTTAAGTATTCCACTATTGGTCATCACTTGTGCGAATATACCAGAAAATATTAAGAAACAAAAATTGGAAAGGTTAAAAGATGTTAAAAACAAAAAAATCCCAGTACCAAACAGCACTGGGACAAATAATAAAAAAATAATAACAATAAATATATATAGAATTATGACAAAAATCTTTTTTAAATAAAGCCAGCCAAGAATGGCAAAAAACAGAAATTCTCTTGACTGGCTTAAATAAGAAAATAACTAAAAATAAAATAAATAATTCATATATAAATATTATAATATTTAAAATAATTCTAAATATATAATATAATATTTTCAATTTTTCTGTTGATTAAAATGGATTAAACCGTGATGATACTGACAAAGTGCCATCAAATTGTTGGGGTCAAGCAATCTTCCCAGTCGTTGGTCTTCACTCAGTCCATCATCAAATGGTGAATTTATGTGATGTACATCTGTTGCTGGTGTTGTTTTACCCTCTTCCTCACACTTTTCACATAAGGGATGGTATATCAAGTATCCCAGTCTCATTTTCTTCCACTGAGAGTTATTATACAGCCGTATACGCATCTTCTCCTTCTCAGTCTTGTTACGTTTTCTACTGTTGGAGTGCTTTTTCCATCTTGTTTTCTTTGTTGGTAATCTGTTGATAAAGGGCATTGTACTTGTCTTTAAATGGTGTTAGGTCGTAATCGTATACCTTTGCATCTGATAACTTGAAGCGGTATACCTGTTTTTCCACCTGGTATCTCTGTCCACAGAATGAATAGTTCATTGTACAGAAGTCTTTCTCAGATTTGCGTAGAAGGTCACCTGTAACGTTCCAAATGGCAATCTTGTTGCACTGAGGATAGATGGCAATGTAGAGCTTCTTGTCGTTGTCCCAGTGCAGCAGTTGATACCACTTGTCTACTTCGAAAAAGCAGTCCTTTGCAAGTTGGAAGTTGTTAAGTGTTACCCTGGACTTGAGTTCAATATCATATGTCATTTCCCTATTCTTGGTGACTCCTGTTAACTGTAGGTCAATGCCACAGAATTCGTCAGTGAGGTCTTTAAAATCTGCTGACCAACTAATTCCTTGGAAGCTATCACAGAATGCGCTGAAGACAGCGTTATCGAGTTCAGAGAACTGCTGGTGTAATCGTTTCTTACTTGTCATAATCACCGTCCTCCCAACTCTTGACCTCGTTATGCAGTTTCACTCTCAAGCATTCGTAGTTTCGGAGTGTGTAGGTGGTATCCATCTCTTGAAGGATAGGGTTTACCCTTGTAACGAATTCCTTATTTGTCTTGAAGGTAATGTAGAGCTTGGTAAAGCTGATGACTTGGAATAGGAAGAAACTCCAAAGGAGCACATTAACAATTGCAACCCTGTGACCATAAGTCCATCCTGCAATTGAATCCAGTAATTGAATAAATTTTAATTTAATCATAATTCTAATATTTTTAATATATCTATAAATATTTTTAAAAATTC
>JAILNN010000216.1 GCA_024691565.1 Lachnospiraceae bacterium
AATCAAGATTTATATTATACCAAATAAGGAGGTAATCATTATGAGCAAAGGATTAACAGAAATAGTTTATATTTTGGACAGAAGTGGATCAATGGAAGGTCTTGAGAAAGATACGATTGGTGGATTTAATTCAATGATGGAAAAGCAGAAGAAGACTGGTGGAAATGCTTTGGTATCAACAGTTTTATTTGATGATGAGATAGAGATTCTTCACGACAGAATTCCTATTGAGAAGGTGGAGAAAATGACAGATAAGCAGTATTTCGCAAGAGGTTGTACAGCCCTTCTTGATGCTGTCGGTGGAGCTATCGACCATATTGGTAAGATTCATAAAAATGCAAGTGATGATGCAAAACCAGATAAGACCTTATTTATTATTACTACAGACGGGCTTGAAAACTCAAGTTGCAAGTATTCTTATAATAAGATTAAAGAGATGGTAAATCGTCAGCAGAAAAAATATGGATGGGAGTTTATATTTATTGGTGCAAATATTGATGCATATGAAGAGGCTAGTCGTTTTGGAATATCTAACCAATATGCCGTAAATTACCATCATGATGCACTGGGTACTCAAATGGTTTATAAAGCATTAGGTAAGGCAGTAAGTCATTATATGGATGTTGAGGGAAATACATCAGGTAATGCATTTGCAGGAAGTGATTGGAGAGAAGAACTTGATGAGGATTTCAAAAATCGTAGTTGAGTGAGAGATTGAAATATAAATATGATTAAGAATTGTTGATTATTATTGAGAATTCGGATTCTATATGGTAAAATTTTCACTAGCATTAACACAAACTGCAAAATATAAGGAGGACAAAAAATGGCAGATCAGAGAAGCGAATATTACGCAAATAGTGAAAATATCAGACCGGATTCTATGGCTAGAATTGAGACTAAGGAACAGGCTGATAAGTTTATCGATGAACAAATTGAATTATTAAGAAAGCAGATAGGAGACGGAAAAGTGCTTCTAGCATTGTCAGGTGGAGTAGATTCATCTGTAGTTGCGGCTCTTCTTATTAAAGCAGTTGGAAAGCAACTTACTTGTATTCATGTAAATCATGGATTAATGAGAAAAGGCGAAAGTGAAATGGTTATCGATGTTTTTGAAAAGCAATTAGGTGCTAATTTAATTTACATTGATGCAACAGATAGATTTTTAGATCTTCTTGCAGGAGTAGCTGATCCAGAACAGAAGCGTAAGATTATTGGTGGAGAATTTATCAAGGTATTTGATGAAGAAGCAGCTAAAATCAGCGGTGTAGGCTTCCTTGGACAGGGAACAATTTATCCTGATATTCTTGAAAGCAAGGATGGTATCAAAGCACATCACAATGTTGGAGGACTTCCAGAAGATGTTAAGCTAGAACTTGTAGAGCCACTTAAGCTTCTTTTCAAGGACGAAGTAAGAGTAGTAGGTTCAGCACTAGGACTACCAGATGAAATGGTAAATCGTCAGCCATTCCCAGGTCCAGGATTAGGTGTACGTTGTACAGGTGCCATCACAAGAGATCGTCTAGAAGCACTACGTGAGTCAGATGCAATTCTTCGAGAAGAATTCAAAAATGCAGGCCTCGACAAGAAAGTATGGCAGTATTTCACAGTAGTACCAGATTTAAAGGCAACAGGAGTAAAAGACGGAAAACGCGCCTTCGAATGGGCATGCATCATCCGCGCCGTAAACACAACCGACGCAATGACAGCAACTATCGAAAGACTCGACTGGGAATTATTAGAAAAAATCTCATACAGAATCACACATGAGGTAAAAGGAATCAATCGCTGCGTCTATGACTTAACAGCCAAACCAACCGGAACTATAGAATGGGAGTGATAACGAGCTTAAGTACAAGAGATAAATAAAGCTCCCACCACAACTCAAAATATAAAAATTCAAAATGTAAAAAAAAGAGATAAATATAAGCACCGCAAGGCGGTGCTACATAAAAATAAGGGTCCTATCCCAAGTTTACTTGAGGATAGGGCCTTTTTTTATGTAAGCAGTTGCGAAGCAACGGCTTATATTTATCTCAGTAAAAAAATACACCTTGAAAAATATAGGTTGGTTGCGAAATAATTGCTAAAATTTATCTCTGAAAATTAAGCGACAACAGACCTGAGGACGAAGCGAAGCAGAGTCCGAAGGAAGGTGTCGGCA
>JAILNN010000056.1 GCA_024691565.1 Lachnospiraceae bacterium
TTGTCTCCGTAGAAGAAGAGCGCTGTGGTTCCGACGCCAGTGTGGGAGCCAATTACGGCTCCAATAGAGTTGATCTTAATTTTACCCTTTAGGACTGGGAAGGTTTCCTCGATAGCATCTCTTAATGCATAGGCATCCTCAATCGTGCCGGAGTTGCTGATTTCGCATTTACCATCGTATGCGAGGCCGCCTTCTGCGAGCTCTACCATTTTTTGTACGGTTTCTCTAATTACTTTTTTCTTGGTTCTTATCTTGTAACGTGGGATTAGGCGTCCCATATAGTCTACATTCATTAGAGGGCAGATGTTTAGAGCATTTCCGAAGGCTGCACTTACAGCAGATACTCTTCCACCTCTCTTTAGATGTGTTAGGTCTGATACAAAGAACCAGTGATTTATGTTTAATTTATGGTCTTCTGCCCACTGACTAATCTCCTCAAAACTCATTCCACCATCTCTTAGGTCTGCTAAATAATCCATTAACAAACCGAAGCCTGATGATGCAGCAAGTGAGTCCACAACAATGATTTTTGAATCTGGATATTTTTCCATTAATTCATTTGCTGCAATTCTTGCTGAATTGATTGTTCCTGAAATACCGCTTGAGAGTGTAAGATGAAGAATATTTTTTCCTTCTTTAATAGAAGGTTCCCATAATTCAATATACTCTTCTGAATTTACCTGAGAGGTTACAGGCATTGCACCTTCCTTTACCAAACGGTAGAATTCTTCAAAGGAAAGGCTCTGTCCTAAATCATCATCATAGGTTTTTCCGTTGATTTCATAATGAAATTTTGCGAACAGAATATTTCTTTCTTCGTAGAATTCCTTAGTCTCATCTGCAGTTGAACAACATGACAATACGTAGTTTACTTCCTCCATAGCTTCTCCTCCTAGTTTTCTACAATTTTCAAGGTTCATTTGAGCCTTTTTCTTTCAGCTCATTCTTTCATAGGTCACTTGACACTACCTTTTCTACAGGTATAACTTGAATATTACAATCCACATTCCCACTGATTCCATCAATACTTCCCTGGCTTGTATACTGCCAATATTCAAAATCATAAGGTGTCTGTGGTTTCTTTTCATAATCTGCATACCACATGCGAGTATCTTTAAGCTTAGCCATATTTAACTTATAAGCCTCCCATTTAAGATTAGCATAAACCCCCGACTCGTAACCTGCATCTTCAATGGTCTCGCAAAAAGCAAGTGCATTTTTGGTAAGCTGACTTTTCTTTAGTTTATCAGTTCTTGCCTTAGCCCAAAGAATACTCTCCGGGTCATACATAATAGGGCACTTGAGTTTCATCCCTTTAATAGCACTAAGAACAAAGTTTGCCTCTTCAATAGCTTCCTTTTCATTGATAGCCTGAGCAAAGAAATAAATTCCAACATCAACTCCAGCCTTCTTTGCACCTCTCAAATTCTTTAAAAACTTCTTATCATAAACCAGACTACCGTTTGAATATCCTCTGTAGCCCGCTCTCACAAAGGCAAATTCAACTCCATCAGCCTTCACCTTTTTCCAATCAATGTCATACTGGAATTCAGACACATCAATTCCAAATCTATATTCAAAGTTCTCTGTATCTGTATATGTCATTCTTCCAGCTTTTTTCTTAAATAAATTCTTATCCAAAGAAATACTCTTTGCATTATTATTCAAGGTAAAGCGATGTGTGTCACCATGAGCATCAACAAAGGTCATCTTCTGAAGAACTCCCTTAATTGTAGAATCCTTCTTAACAATCTGACCAGCCGGAACTTCACTACTCTGGGCTCTTCCACCCTTCTCATCATTACCAGTCAATTTAAGATAAATATTCTTACCAAAACCAATAACCACAAAAAGAGCAATTACAAGTCCAGCATATAAAATATAATTTAAAATCTTCCCCCTATTAAACTTAGATTTTTGTCTCAAATTTCTTCTATTATTATTCATCCCAAACCTCATATATTTAATATCCAAGATAGTTTTCAAACATCCTTGCTGCAATAGGAACTGCATATTGGCTACCTGTTCCAGCACCCTCAACTACAATCGAAACAGCAATCTTAGGGTTTTCTGCTGGTGCATATCCAACAAACCATGCATGCGACTTTCCAGTCGAATCAATCTCTGCAGAACCAGTCTTTCCAGCTATTCCATATGTATGTCCCTTTATTGATGTAGCTGTTCCATATTCCACGACTGCTTCAAGGTATTCTTTCATCTTCCTTGTGTACTTCCTCTTACACTTCTGTCCTAGAGACTCCTCCTCATATTCATTCAAAATCTTACCATTGGTGTTTTCTGTATGGTCAACAAGCTGCGGAAGCATCATCTCACCGTTATTTGCAATTGTCGAAATCACCATCAGATTCTGAAGAGGCGTAACTAGTGTTTCTCCCTGTCCTATCGCTGTTTGTATAATCTCGTCGGTCTTTGAATCCTTATCTAAAGCAAATGAGCTTTTATTATATTCAAAATTAAAAGGTATGCTCTTATTATAACCGAATTTCTCACAGGTTGCACTAAACTTTTTTATATCCAGACTTAAACCAATATTCGCAAAAGAATTATTACATGAATGCGCCATAGAATCAGTTAGATCCACCTCCCCATGAACCTCGCCATTAAAGCACTTCATGGCATATCCATGGAAATTAGCTGTTCCATTACATGTATATGTATATTGATTAAATCTTTCATATTCCTGCATATATTCAAGGGCTGTAAGAATCTTGAAGGTAGAACCTGGTGGGTAAAGCCCCTGTGTAGCACGATTTAAAAGGGCCGACTCCTGCTCATCAGCAGAATTAAGCGTCTCCCAATTCTCCGAAACAGTGTTTGGATCATAATCTGGTTTCGAAATCATACAAAGAATTTTTCCAGTCTTAGGTTCCATCGCAACAATTGCACCCTTGTAGCTTCCAAGCGCATCATATGCAGTTTGCTGAAGTTCATAGTTAAGAGTCGTAAAGCAATTATCACCAATACTCTTCTTGCCTTCAAAATCATTAACAAGCTTTTGTAAAGGATTTGTCGTAGAGCGAAGCATTGAAAATCCCTCCGACAATTCAAGTCCAGTCCTGGAATTATCCATCCTTCCAACAACATGGCAAAATAGCCTTGAATATGGATAATTTCTAGATTCTGTTCCGTCAGAATTAGTAACTGTCGTCGCAAGAACCTTGCCATCAGACGATAGAATATCTCCCCTGACAATCTTTTCAGCAAGCAAATCCTGCCTTTTATTATAAGGACTATTAATCCTATGCTCACTATCCACAACAACAAATTTAACTATATAAGCAATCATGCATAGAAAAATAAAAACAAAAGTATAGGTTATGAAAAGGATACTCTTATTATGGCTCTTTTTCCTCGCATTACGAGGTCTTTCGGCACCATCAGAATCCCTGATATCCAACTCCTCTTCATAAATCGCATCATCATACAATTCTTCAGATTTCCTAGACTTCCTGGCAGTCGGTTTTTTAGCCGGTTTCTTACTTGTTTTCTTTAACTTCTTTTCATCACTACGGCTTCTATTCGATTTCTTATCCGATTTCTTTTCAGGCATCTTCTTCATGTTTCAGAACCTCCTGACTCTCGGTAAAGTTGATTGAATACATTCCCTGAACGATAACAATCATAAGATATGTGCTGATTATCGAGCTTCCACCATAACTAATAAGTGGCAGCGTTACACCCGTTGAAGGGATGAATTTCACGACACCACCAATATTTAAAAGCACCTGCACAATATACTCTACAGCCAGTCCGAGTGCTGTATATTTAAAGAATACTCTCTTCATTTTGAGAGCAATATTTATAAACATAATAAAGCAACTAATCTCTAAAAGAATCAGGCATATGCCAAAGAACACACCGAATTCCTCAGAAATTGCGGCAAAGATAAAGTCACTAGAAACTACTGGAATACTATCTGGAAGTCCCTCAGTAAAGCCCATTCCTAAGAATCCACCCGTTCCAATTGCAAACAAAGACTGAGCCACCTGATAACCCTCATTTTCAATATGGTCCCAAGGATTCAAAAAGGCAATAACTCTAACTCTTACATGAGAGAATAATTTATATGCAACAACTGCCGCTCCACTTCCCATGGCTGTTCCAAGGAGCAAATATGCAAACTTCTCTGTTGCAATATAAACCATTGCAAGATAGGTAATAAAAAGGATAAATGCACCACCGAGATCTCTCTCAAACACCAGAATAAGCACATGCACTGCCGCAATTACAGAAACAAATAAAAGTCTCTTAATGCTCTTTGTCTTTTCAAGACTTGCAGCAAGGAAAAACACGAACAAGAGTTTTACAAATTCAGAAGGTTGAACACCAACTCCCTTGATAAATATCCAGTTCTTTGCTCCATACTGCTCCTTACCAAAAATAAAAACAATTCCCAAAAGGCCGATTCCGACCAACGCATATAAAAAAGCGAGCTTATTAAAATACTTAAACTTCTCAATAATAATTGGAACAAAAAGACCAATAAATGAAACAGAAGATGCAAAACAAAGTTGCCTTATTGCATATCCTGTATTAAGCCTTGCAAGCTCAACAAAGCCTATCATAATAAGCATTATTGAAGTATTAAGTAACACCCTCGATATTCCTTTATAAACATATCGATAAGCAAGATCAGTAAATATAACAAAGGCAAGTCCACCAACATAAAGAATAATATATATTTTCTTAGGCTCACTTAAAAATAAAATGAGCATGGCTAAAAATTGGATTGCAATTACTAATCCAATCTGCCTTCTATATGTTTTTTCTGCCTTTTCAGGTGTCTTACTAAACACCCTAAAGCATCCCAGTACATACACAGCAAACATAATGATAATCAAATATCTAGAAAGCTGTACAGTAACTGAATAGGCTAAATTTTGCATAATCTATTCAACACCTCACAAACCTGGTTATCGTCCTCCAACGTAAAATCAACGCGAAAGCTTCTAACACCTAATTCAATAAGTCTGTCAACCGATTGAAAATCGGAAATCCCCTTGTCAGTATATATCTCATTATAACAGAAACGGCAATAATTTAGTGCATAAAGTTCATGCCCAAACTTATCTTGCCCATCTGTTGTTTTAAGAGTATTAACTCGTAAACTAGAATATAATTTACCATCACCCTTATTAACGCATCCACCGATATTCTTCTGAACACAGCCAGCAGCAGTCATTGCAGCAGGTTTTGCATAAACCACAGCCGTATAATTCACCCTACAATCTTTTCTAATCAACTCAAATTTATTCAAATCAGTTTCAAAGGATTTAGTATAGCTTTCTATCCCTAGTTCACTAAAAAACCCACAAGCACTACTGTTTTCTGTGTACATCCCTGTATCGAGTGTGATAATTTGAGGATTAACTTTAAATTCGTTAAGTAAGAGATTTACTTCCTCAAAATTTCTAACAATAATCTCAGAAATTAGCGAGACTTTCTCAACAAAAATTTCTCTATAATTATTCTCGAGTTTTCCAAGAGTATCATACCTCACAATATGAGGTAAAAATAGTCCTGCCTTCTTACCACATGATATAATCGCATCAATATTCTTACTAAGTTCTTCAACAGAAAAGTTTTCCATCCTAAGGAAGATCAAATCCAATCTATCTTCTTTAAGGCAAAGCTCCAATTGATTTTTATTTAATACAGAAGCCTTTCTATGAGTATTTGCATTCCCAGTATCTTCCTCAAAATGAGCCGTTTGCGGACTGTTCTCGCCATCAAAATCACTCTCTTCTCTTCTTGCACTCTTAAGAATCTCCTCAGTAAGGCCTTCTAGCACCTCTCTTCTCATCTTCTTAAGCACAGAAACCGGGATAAATAAATCTCCACTTAAAAATACATCAATAGATGCTGCAGAAAATCTAGTCTCCCCAAGTTGTGTAAGAATCTCCTTAACTCGATCTTCACTAACAGGCTTTTTAGAAGCCTTTTCTAGCTTCTCATCAGACTCAACCTGATAATCAAAGTAGGATTTTTCATTTGACAATTCGCCACAACTCACCCTAAGAATAGCCTTCTCGCCTTCTTGTCCAAAGAACGAAAAATCAACATCCAAGGTAATATTTTTTTCAATATACTTCTTTCTAATATCCTCAATAAGAGCTGCATTTCTCGTCCTATAAACAAGATTTCCCTTATTAATCTTACTCCCCTTTAAGAATCTTGCCTCAACAATCTTTCCCTTATTTACATTATCTTTAGTAGTATATTCATAGAGCACTTCTTCTTTATCATTTCTAAAATCTAAAACATCATGTGCCCCAATTTTATTTACAGCCTTAAACTTGCAAACATTTCTCTTCCTGTCAACCTCAGTAACCATGCCAACTAAAACGCCACCATGATTAGGTCTCTTATCAGATAAAATATCGGCAGGCGCCCTTCTGTTTTCAAAAGAAGGATTCACGAGATAGGCATTTGTAAATCCATTTCTATTATAAATTTCTGCCATCTTAAGGATATCTTTTTTAAGCATATCCTTCTCTCCCTCAATAAAGGAGTTATATTTTTCATATCCATATTTTTCATAAAAATTCGCATACTTACGATAAACCGAAGTAATAAATGCAACATATTCCGGTTTCTTCATTCGTCCCTCAATCTTAAAGGACATCGCACCAGCCTTAATCAAATCCCCAAAAACTTCTAAGGCACAATTTTCCTTCATGCTAAGAATATAAGGTCCAATTTCCTTATTTCCGCTTTCAAATTCATAAGGAAGTCTGCAGCTTCCAGCACATCTACCGCGATTTCCGCTTCTACCACCCCTTAAGAAGCTAAGTAAACATTGTCCTGAATATGCATAGCAAAGTGCGCCATGAATAAAGACCTCAACTTCTAAGCCAGACTCTCTTGCAAGTCTCTCAATTTCTTCGATTGAAAGTTCTCTCGCAGGAACCACCCTTGTAACATTCTTATCCTTAAAAAGAGGCGCAAATGTGCCAGTTGTAATCGTAGTCTGGGTACTAAGATGAATAGGAAGTGACGGGAAATTCTTATTCACAAAATTCAAAACTCCCATATCCTGAACAATAACTGCATCCAAACCATTATCATAAAAATCCTTCAAAAAATCATAAAGGTCGAATATTTCATTTTCATTACAAAGGGTATTTACCGTAAGATAGATTTTTCTTCCAAATAAATGGGCATAATCCAAAGCCTCCAAAACCTCATCATGGTCGAAGTTTGTAGCATAGGCTCTGGCTCCATATTTTGTTGAACCCATATATATAGCGTCAGCACCTGCATTTATGGCAGCCTTCATCGTCTCGAGGCTACCTGCAGGTGCTAATATTTCGGTTTGATTATTCTGAAATTTATTAAAACTATTTTGAAAATTATATTGATTATTTATTCTTTCCATTATTCTTATTTTTATTCTGTGAAGTATGATTTTCTATGGAAACCATTTTTCCACTCTGAACTGAAGCAAGTTTCTCATTCAATGCAGAAATCTCAGCCTCCTTAGACTTCAAAAGGGCATTAATCTTATCGTTCTCAGCCTTAAGACTTGCAATCTGCTGAGTCTCAGCATTTTTCATTTTCTCAAGCTGTAATTGATATGAACTCTTAACACTCTCAAGCTGTCTGTTATCACTTTCTCTAACAGCAGCAAGTTCATTAGAATGTGCCTTTTCAACAGTAGAACGCTCGTCATTAAGCCTTGCGATTTCCTTGTCCTTGTCAGCAATGGTGCCCTTCAATTTGAAGAAATCATCTTGGAGTTTCTTTTTAGAATCCTCTGATTCGACTAAAAGTTGCTTTGTTTTATAATAATCATCAGCTAAATTGATGTACATAAGTACGCTCTTCATTTCAGGATCAAGCTTAGAATAATAACTCTGCTGACTAACCTCCTGGATTTTTCCATCAATATAATCAGCAACCTTATGTAAATATTCTCCACTTGCAGAACCCGAAATCACATATGGTCTGCCATCAATATAAACTCTCTGTTCATTTCCATTCATTGTTATGCACCTCATACCCTGCTTGATTTATTATTAATCGTCGAGATATTCATCTCCCTCTTCGCCCATATCGTCGTCATAGTACTCTTCAGCAGGTACATCCTCAAAAGTCATACGATCTAATTCGCTTCTATTCTGACGAACCAAAGAAAGATTCTCATTTATATGAGACTCAAATGATCTCATTCCATCTGAAATAAGAACTCCAAGGTCATCTAAGATTCTCTCAAGATCATCAAGTCTGTCAGCTGTATATCCAACAGCACCATCAAATACTTCATGTGCCTGTCTTGATGCCTCAGAAACATTAGCATTAGCGCTTCTTCTAGCATCTGCAAGAATAGCTTCTGCTTCTCTCTTAGCATCCTCAATAATATATTGAGCCTGCTGCTTAGCATCCTCAACAACTGTCTCCTCAGAAATAAGTCTTTCCTTCTGACGATTAGCCTCTTCTAAGATACGCTTAGCATCAGCGTTTGCTCCGTTAATAATCTTGTTTCTCTGGTCGATGATCTTTCTGTATCGATCAATCTCCTCAGGAATGCAATTCTTAAGTTCAGCAAGCAGGTCGTAAATTGTATCACTTGGAACTATGAGCTTTGATGAATCAAATCTCTTGGATTCGCAATCATCAAGCATCCCCTGAATCTCTTCAATTTTGTTCTCAATTTCAAATTTCTCTGACTGCATTGTTAGTTTCTCCCTTCAATATAATTTATAACCATCTGCGGTACATAAGGACTAATATCAGCCTTATACCTAATAAGTTCTTTTACAGCCGACGAACTAACAAAACTGTACTCCGGTGCTGTCATCAAAAAGACGGTGTCGGCATTCTCATTTAACAATCTATTTGCATGCGCAAGTGGTTCTTCATATTCAAAATCAATAGTATTCCTAAGTCCCCTAACCACTGCAACTGCGCCTGTTTCCCGAACAAAATCTGCGAGCAATCCTTCAAAAGAAACCACCTCAACATTTTTAAGCGAAGTAGTTAATTCTCTCAGAAGCTCTACCCTGTCATCCATTGGAATCAAAGGCTTTTTATCAGAATTAACAAGCACTCCAATAATCAATTTATCGAACATCTTAGATGCTCTTTCAATGAGATCTAAGTGTCCCAGCGTTACCGGATCAAAACTGCCCGGAAAAACTGCACATTTCATCTTTTACCCCTACTTCAAAGTCATAAAAACATGTTTACTGTTTTTATAAAACTTTTCCTTATAAACATCAAAACCAATATATTCCGCAAACTCAAAGTCAGTTTCTTCAGCAGCCTCAACAATAATTGTCGCATCCTCTGCTAAAAGCCCAGCACTCTTAAGCGCTGAAAGCACCTTTTCTTCAAGTCCTGCTTTATAAGGCGGATCCATAAAAACCAAATCAAAAGGTGGATAATTTCCAAGTCTCATACTCTCAATCGCCCTAAAAACATCCTTACCAATTACCTCTGCCTTATCATCGAACTTAGTATGTGTAATATTCTGTTTTATGCACCTAAGTGCTTCCCTATCATTTTCAACAAGGACTGCAGCGCTTGCACCACGGCTCAATGCCTCGATTGCAATTCCACCACTTCCACTGAAAAGATCTAAAAATCTTGAACCATAAATCTCTGGTTGAAGAATGTTAAATAGGGTTTCTTTAATTTTATCACTCGTAGGTCTGGTTTTAAGTCCTTCCGGAGTCACGAGCTTTAATCTTCTTGCTGAACCAGCTATTACTCTCATACTAATTCTCCTAAACAATATACGGAATCATTTTATCACAAACCTTAATATGCGTCAAATCTAACCTTGCATTTTAGGGCAATTTTATGCATATTCCACGTCTTCTTTTTCAATTGTCATCAGCGTTTCCTTCTCAGGAAGTTCAATATCAATAATTCTATTAGCCTGATTAACAACAATCTTTTCAAACAAATTCCTTATTCCACGAGCATTTCCAAAGGATTTTATGTATTCTGGAGTAAAGCTGGAGATAATTTCCTTAACAGCATCCACCGCCTCATCAGTCAAAATAAAGCCCGAATTTTCAGCCATTCTAAGTAAAATTTCAACAAGCTCCTCAGTGCTATAATCCTTAAATTCAATAAACTTATTAAACCTAGATTTAAGACCAGTGTTACAATCAAGGAAATACTTCATTTCATCCGTATAACCCGCAACAATAATAACCAGATTATCCCTATGGTCCTCCATCAACTTAACAAGTGTATCAATCGCCTCAGCGCCAAAATCATTTGGAACATTTTTGCTCGCAAGTGCATAAGCTTCATCGATGAAAAGAACGCCACCAACAGCACTTTCAACTGTCTCTCTAACATTAATTGCAGTCTGACCAACATATCCCGCAACAAGTCCTGACCTATCTGTTTCAATAAGTTTTCCCTCAGAAAGAATTCCAAGTTCCTTATAAACTCTCGCAATAATCCTTGCAACAGTCGTTTTACCAGTACCAGGTGCACCAGTAAACACCATATGGTAGGACATATCCATAAGGGGCATATTAAGCCTAGCCCTCATATTTCTAATCTTAATCAAATTAATAAGGGAGCGAACCTCTTCCTTAACTTCCTCGAGACCAACCAAGTTATTAAGTTCACTTAAAGCCTTCTCGACTCTCCTATCTAATTCACGTCTCTCTTCCTTTTCGCGCTTCATAATGCGCTGCTTCATCTTAAGGAATTGACTCTTTCCATCTAAATCATCTTTATCAAGGCCATTTTTATCAAGGCTATTTACATCCAGATTAGCTTCTTTTTCAAGGCCATTCTCATCCAGAGCATCTTTATCTCCAAACTCATATCCCACATGCGAATCTCCAAATGCATGTATATTGGAATTATCACTTGCATTTACATCTCCCTGCAAATCATCTCTCTCATCAGAGTTTGGTTTCTCAAATTTCTTAACCGCTCTAACTCGGTAATTTGCCTGAGAAGCTCCACCTTTTGTTCCTTCTTCAGGGCTAATAAGCCACTTCGCACTACCTAAAATAAAGGGATTTTCAATCTTCTTTCTCACATAGTCAGAATACCCCTTCATCTGCTCATCAGAAAGCCAAACAAAGGACTCAATTTTATAAAAATAATTCTCTATTTTTTTGTTAGTAATAATGCTATTTTCTTTATTGAAAAAAGACATGCACATCAAAATATTTAGGTATGCATCAATGAAATATTTAGTAAGATCACCCTGTTCATTATTATCATAAAGTCCACAAAGCTGAATCAAAATAGGTGGTAGCTTTGCAACTCTCTTTGCATATAAAAACATCTCATCAGAAAGCTGGTTTTCCTCAGAAATTTCCAAAGGATTACTGTCCGTAAGTCCTAAAATAAACTCCCTTTCCTTCTGCAAAATTTCATCACAGCTATCTGCGAGCGAAATAAGTGAGGATTGAATATAGAGATCAAGATTCTCAACACAACTAGTATTAGTAACCTTCTCAACCCTCTCCCAAAAGCCATTATCTTCCAGTTTCTTGCAATATGACACCAGAAGTTCATAGTTTCTATGGCCAATTTTATTCAATTGTTCCTGTGTATACTCCTGGTTCATTTCATTTTCTCCATTCAAAAATACCAAAAAAATCCCAACATAAAATATTATAAACTATTAATATTTTCTTGTATAGATAAATTTACTTCTTTTAAAATTTCTGCATCATTATATATGTCAGCAAGCTTAAACTGCATCTCTCCACTCTGGCGAACCCCCAGAACATCGCCAGGTCCCCTCTGTCTAAGGTCCTCATTAGCAATGAAAAAACCATCATTTGAAGAATTCAAGGTCTTAAGTCTCTCAACCCTCTCAGCATCCCTAATTGGTGTCATAAAAATACAATATCCTTGCGCATCTCCTCGACCAATTCGACCTCTAAGCTGGTGAAGAGTCGCAAGACCAAATCTCTCTGCATTTTCGATAAGCATAACCGTAGCATTTGGTACATTAATACCAACTTCAACAACCGTAGTCGAAACCAAAATATCAATTAAACCTTCAGCAAACCTCTCAAGAATTTCATCTTTTTCAGCAGTCTTCATCTTTCCATGAACACACTCAACAATAATGCCCATGCCAAATCTTTCCCTCAAGGTTTCAGTGTAATCAATACAATTTTCCGCCTCAATATTTTCACTCTCTTCAACCATCGCACAAATCACATAAACCTGATGGCCAGCCTTGATTTCCTTCTCCATAAACGAATATGCAGAAGGTCGATATGAAGTATTCACAACGCAATTCTTAATAGGCTTTCTGTTTGACGGCATCTGCTTAATCACAGAAATATCCAAATCCCCATATAACATGAGACTCAAGGTTCTTGGAATAGGTGTCGCAGACATAACAAGAACATGCGGTTTTTCGCCCTTAAGATTGAGTTCCTTTCTCTGTCTAACTCCGAATCTATGCTGCTCATCAGTAATGCAAAGTCCCAGTCTCTTAAAACTAACTCCCTCCTGAATAAGCGCATGGGTACCGATTATTGCATCAGCTTCTCCCTCTTCAATCGCCCTATATGCTTCTCTCTTTTCTTTCACTCTCATGCTTCCATCAAGAAGCACAGTCTTATATCCCTTAGATGAAAGAACACGACTAACATCGTCAAAATGCTGCTTTGCGAGCACCTGTGTAGGCACCATAAGTGCAGCCTGAGCGCCATTTTCAATGACTTCAGCCATCGCAGCAATTGCAACCGCAGTTTTACCACAACCAACATCACCCTGAATAAGCCTGCTCATTACTCTTCCAGACTTAAAGTCAGCCCTAATATCAGAAATAGCCTTCTTCTGCCCCTCAGTAAGTTCAAATTCAAACTCAGAAATAATCTCATCAGAAACCTTAGTATTTTCAAAAATAAAATCTGATTTAATAGAATTCTTCTCTTTTTTAAGCTTATAAATTCCAGACATAAATTGGTAAAACTCATCAAAAACAAGCCTCTTTCTAGCCTCCAAAAATTCCTCTTCACTCTTTGGAAAATGCACAGCCTTAAGACACTTCTTTAAATCGCCGAGTTTATGTTTTTTAACAAATTCCTTCGGATAGATTTCATCGATTTCAACCTCCGAAAGCGCAGCCGTCATAGCCTTCTTAATAGCATTGTTTGTGATTCCAGCTGTAAGTGGGTAAATCGGCATAAGTTTATTTTTATTCTTCATATACTCATTTCTATCAAGAATCTTAGGTTGCCTAATAACCCTTCTGTTATTCTTTAAGCCAACCTTCCCCCTAAATAAGTACCTTGTTCCAAGATACAAATTATTCCTGATAAAGGGCATATTAAACCAAGTCACTTCAAGCTGGCCACTTGAATCTGTAACAAAACAGCTGGTAACGCTCTTCCCCTTAATATGCACAGTTTTAGGCATTTTAACAAGCTTCGCCTCAATAATGCACTCATCATCTTCCTGGAGACTCTCAATTTTAACAATATCTCCATAGGTCTCATACCCACTTGGGTAATGCATCAAAAGGTCCCCAACTGTATATATATTTAACTTCGAAAGGGTGGTGGCGGTTTTCTCGCCAACACCCTTAATAACTGTGATTTTATCTTCTTTATTCATCAAAATATTCCTTTGAAAAAGCTGTGATTGTTTTTGCACTCTTATCCCTGGAAGCATCGACATTGTGAGGATCATCTTCCTTTAACAAAGGATTTTTCGCCCCTTTATTATTAGTATTCTGATCCAAACTAGGATTATTTTCCGGATTATTTATCCGATTAAGGAAATCTCTAGGTGTAGGCTGCTTCTCAGGGTCGTCAGTGATGTCATCCCTACCCTCAACTTCCTTATATGAATCTCTGTCTTTTTCTAACTTTTCAACAAAATCCTTATTTAAATCTCCAAGCTTGATTTGATATCCATCTTTCTCAATCTTCTTAAGATATTCTACTTCCCTATCTGTCCAAGGACTTTCAAATTTATTTCTAAATATCATATGTCTGTTTAAAACCATCATAGCAGTATATAATACAAAACTAAAAATCAAAGTTCCCTCTGGTCCAAATCCTCCACCAATGCAGAAAATATCATACTTTTCGCTAGGATATGTCTCAACTGACATAAGGCTGGTAAATCCACTCATTCCACTAACATTCAAACCATAAATACATGAGGTCGCAAAGTTCCATATAAAGTGGATAACTCCAAGTGTCCAAATGTTTTCACAATCAACAAAAAGCATACATGTAAAATAAGAATACATAAACAAATTAACAATTGCAAGAAAACCAAAATTTGGATTTCCCATATGAAGGAGGGTAAAGAAAATCGATGTATAAATGGCAGACATTCTAATGGATTTGCTCTTAGATAATGAAACCATCAAAAAGCCTTTACAAAAAATTTCCTCTGAAAATCCTTGCACCAAGAATCCGACGCCGTAAAGAACTATAATTCCAATCTTATCGCTGCCTGTTACCGTCCATTTAAAACCACACATCTTCTGAAGAGAAATAACAACTCCAACAATAATCACACCAACAATAAGCCCCTGTAATACGCCAGCAGGTAGCTTCTTTGTGTTAAATCCCATTGTTTGCAAACTTCTTTTATCAATCTTTTTTGCAACAAAAATTGCAAAGATAATCATAAGCATATTCGAAAAAAGAAGTGCAATATTTCTTGAATCGAGATTCGTCTTCATATATTTATCAATTATATCATACATTTCTTTATAATCCGGATTTCCGTTCTGTAGCATTTGAACATATTCCGAATTAGAGAATAAATAACTCAATAAAACTGGTAATTCAAATATTATACTTAAAAACGAAAAAATAATATATCCCAATAACGCTAGCATAATATAGAAAAATAAACCATGTTTATTATCATTTTCACTACCAAACTTCATGAAGTTTGGTTTTATTATGTTCATAGTCCACTTTCTCCCTTCCTATACTCATTAGGCTTACACCCAATGGTTCTCAAAAAAACCTTATTAAAATAGCTAATATTTCTAAAGCCACATCTATTTGCTATCTCACTAATCTTATCGTCCGTCTCCCTAAGTAAGTGACAACTCTTTAGAATTCGATAACGATTCATATACTGCACTGGGGAATATCCCATCACACTACGAAAACTCCTACAAAACTGTCCTTCGCTCATAGGAATTAGCGCAGCAAGCTCAGCAAGTGAAATATCATATTCATAATTTTCATCAATATACTTAACAACTGGCTTAAATCTCTTTATTGCCAAAAGTTCATGCTTAGTCATCTCATTTTTTTCGACGGCATTTGAATAAAGTAAATTCCACATTTCCATGATATGACCACGAATCATAAGCTCATCACCGCTCAAATCATGCTCTGGACAAGCATATAAATCCTTCAAAAGTAAAACGAGTTTTTCTCCCCATCCATCATTAACTGCTTCAGATTTCTTTATAAAATTCTGGAATTTAACCTTCCCCTCTAAAACAGTTCCAACATACTTCATATAAAAATTACTATGTCTGTCTTTCTCTAAAATTGCAGGCATAAAATCAACTGCAAAAAAAGCTGCACTACCGCCATCAACAGGCTTTGCAGAGTGAAGCTGGTTAGAATTGATAAAAACTACATCGTCTTTTTCCATAACAAAAGACTCGTCTTCAACAGAAATCTCTACTCTTCCATCAATGCAAAGGAACAATTCAAATTCCTTGTGCCAATGTGAATAATAAAAGACATCCAGTCCCTTATCATAATTCATTTTATGAATACCCACTGGAAGTTCAAGAGTTCCATGGGACATTTTTTCTTCTAATTTTTTCTCTGACATAATATCACTCTCTTTATTATTGCACCCTATTAATTTTTCATCCATATATATGGAAAATGGCATATGACTAACAAAATCGTCAAGTCATATGCCATAATATTACATTTTATTTAAAATTTCAAGTTAATACTTTAAGCTTATCTTCCGCCCTTTTTACGCTTCTTATTCTTCTTTGAACCACTGTTTCTCTTAGATGAAGCCTGGTTATTATTAGAAGGCTGATTATTTGCTTTCTTAGGAGCAGCTTCTGTTGCTTCTTCAGTAACATTCTCAGCAGCGTTCTCAGCGGCTTTTTCAGCAGCTTCAATCTTCTTCTGAGCTTTCTTAGCTTTTGCCTGAGCCTGAGCTTCTTCCTTAGCAGCTGCAGCTGCTTCCTTCTCAAGTTCCTTCTTACTAATTCCAGCAACCTTAAGTGTATACCAAAGTGGACCAGTAACGAAGATTGATGAATATGTACCAGCAAGAACACCAACCATAAGAGGAATAGCAAACTCTCTAATTGTGCTTACACCAAATACGCAAAGTGCAAGAAGCATGAAGAATGTTGTAAGGTTAGTGTTAATAGATCTTGAAAGTGTATTTGAAATACTCTTATTAACAACTTCCTTCAATTTCTCAGGAGATCTTCTAGCTCCCTTCAAATTCTCACGAACACGGTCGAAAATGACGATTGTTGAGTTGATTGAGTAACCGAGTATCGTAAGCATTACAGCGATAAATGTATTACCAACTGCGATTCTTGATACAGCGTAAAGTAAAAGTACGATAATAATATCATGTAAAAGTGCAAGTACTGCTGAACTTGCGAACATGAAATCCTTGAAACGTAAGAAGATGTAAATCAACATAAAGATTGCTGCAAGAATAACCGCAACAATGGCGTTTGTTCTCATCTCATGTGAAATAGATCCACTAATACTTTCATAAGAAATATCATCTGTTGTAACTTTATAATCACTAGCAAGCTTATCTGTAACAGCATTTCTCTCTTCTTCTGAAAGGACTGAAGACTGAATCTGAAGTGTATTCGAATCTCTTACCTTTGAAAGAAGAACCTGCTTAGCATTACCTTCTTTTCTGAAGATATCTTCGATATCTTTCTTGAGATCATCATTAATCTCGATATCATCATTGAATGTTACCTTATATGATGTTCCACCCTGGAATTCAAGACCGAAGTTAAGGATTCCACCGATTGAACTCTTATTAACAAATAACATAACAACGCAGGCAAGAATCATTGCGCCTGAGATTCCAAAGAAAATTCCTCTCTTTGAAACAAAATCAAATGTCTTAGCGTTCTTCTGAACTCCGAAGAACTTAACATTGTTAACACCAAGAACACAAAGTGCATTTAAGAGAAGTCTTGTAACTACAAGTGCGGTAAACATTGAAATAAGAATACCGATTGCAAGAGTAACAGCAAAACCTTTGACTGTTCCTGAACCTCTTAAGTAAAGTACAAGAGCTGCAATAAGTGTTGTGATATTACCATCTAAAATAGCTGAAAGCGCTTTAGAGAAACCTTGCTTAATAGCTGAACTTACGGTCTTACCGTCAGCAAGCTCTTCTCTGATACGCGAGAAGATGACAACGTTCGCATCGACTGCCATACCGATATTCAGGATAACACCGGCAATACCAGGCAATGTAAGTGTTACATCAAGTAAATTCAAAAGTACAAGGTAAATTGAAAGGAACATGCAAAGTGCGATACTTGCTGCAAAACCAGGTATACGATAGAAAATAATCATGAATACAACTACGATGATAAATCCAACGATACCAGCCTTAACACCAGTCTCAAGAGCACCCTGACCAAGCTGTGCATCAACTACCTTAGACTCAACTTCCTTAAGTTCTACAGGAAGAGCACCGATACGGATTCCTGAAGCAAGTTCTTCAGCTTCCTGTACTGTATTAAAGTTACCAGAAATCTGGCACTTACCATCTGTGATTTCTGACTGTACGTTTGGTGAAGAAAGAACTTCATGATCATAAATGATACTGATAGCAGCTCTGTTATTCTGATAAGCTTCCTTAGAAGCAGCTGCAAACTTTTCTGTACCCTCTTCATCAAATTCAAGAGAAACAACATATTCTCTAGCACCTGTTTCAGACTGAATTGCTTCACCCTGAGCTGAAATAACATTAGCACCTGTACAGATGATATCATCTTCATCATAGCTTACCTTAGAGCCTTCGCTTGTATCAGCAGGCGCATCCTCAGTAGCTTCTTCTGATGTTGCTTCCTCTGAACTAGCCTCTTCTGAAGATTCCTCTGAAGAAGCATCTTTATCTTTATCTTTATCCTTCTTATCTTTCTTATCAGAGTCCGCATCCGCTTCTGTAGCTTCATCTTCTGTAGCTGTGTCTTCTGTCTCTTCAGTTGCCGTAGTAGCATCTGCTGATTTAACATCCTCAGCCATAACGAAAACAAGTTCACCCTCTTTACCAAGAGTTGCAAGAACTTCTTCTGCATTATCAACACCAGGAATGTCAATAACGATACGGTTATCTCCTTCCTGAACAACTGATGCTTCAGTACTGTAAACCTCAGCACGACTCTGCATCTTAGAAATAGTATCTTTCATTTCTGTTTCAGTAGGCTTATCACCAACCGCCTCATAAGAAATGCTGACACCACCATTCAAATCCAAACCTAGGATAATGTTCTTAGCGCTAAGATTATGTTTTGGACCATAACCAACGATTGCTCCATATCCGAGCGCTCCAATAAGAACAAGGATAACCAATATGGCAAATACGCCTACCTTCTTGTTTCTCATCTTATTAAATCTCCATTCTAAAGTTACAAAATTATGCGCAAAAATGCACACGCTGTCTATTATATCATATTTTTTTGTTTTGGCAAATGTTTTTATTCGTCCTTCTTTTCAACCTCAGAAATATGAGATCTCTTCATAGGAATACGACAATTCTTATTGCTACCAAACTCAACAACTACAACGTCGTCATCAACAACCTGAATAACAACACCAAAGAAACCGCTAGTAGTAACAACGCTGTCACCAGCCTCGATGTTAGAAACAAGTAAATCATGTTCCTTCTGCTGTTTCTTCTGTGGTCTGAGTGCCATAAAGTAAAAAATACCAATGATTGCAACCCACATAATGATAGGTAAAATAAGCTGCTGCATTGAATTTCCTTGAGTCTGAGTAGCACTACCTGCAAGTGCTAAAATTGAAGTAAGATTCATAATAATTCTCTCCTTATAAATTAATTTTATATATTCTGATAAATAATAGTTTTCGATAATATTATTTGACTTTTGGCCTTAATGCTCTTTAGTCTTAGCTCTCGCCGTTTCTAAAATCCTCTTCCTTCTGTCTTCTGAATTCATCGAAACGACCTTCTTTAATCGCTTCTCTAATTTGCTCCATCAAGTGATTATAGAAGCAGAGGTTATGAGTAACCATAAATCTAAGTCCCAAGGTTTCCTTAGCCTTCAAAAGATGACGAACATAGCTTCTAGAATACCTCTTGCAAACCGGACAATCACATTCCTCATCAATAGGTCTATCATCTCTTTCAAACTTGGCATTCAAAAGATTTAGTTTTCCTTTAGAAGTATATGCATGTCCATGACGACCATTTCTAGAAGGATAAACGCAATCAAAGAAATCAACGCCTCTAGCAACCGCTTCTAGGATATTCTCAGGTGTACCAACTCCCATAAGGTAAACTGGCTTATCTTTTGGAAGGTAAGGCACCGTTTCATCAAGAACATCATACATAAGTTCATGCGACTCTCCAACAGCAAGTCCACCAAGTGCATATCCATCCAAATCCAACTCACTAATTCTCTTAGCATGTTCAATTCTTAAATCCTTAAAGGTCATCCCCTGGTTAATGCCAAAAAGCATCTGATGAGGATTAATTGTGCCCTCAAGCGAGTTCAAGCGCTTCATTTCCTCCTTGCATCTAACAAGCCATCTAGTAGTCCTTTCAACAGAAGCCTTGGTGTACTCATAGCTAGAAGGATATGGTACACACTCATCAAAGGCCATAGCAATAGTAGAGCCCAAATTCGACTGAATTCTCATACTCTCCTCTGGCCCCATAAATATCTTTCTTCCATCAATATGGGAATTAAAATATACGCCTTCTTCTCTGATTTTTCTAAGACTAGCTAAAGAAAAAACCTGAAAACCACCTGAATCAGTAAGCACAGGACCATCCCATGTCATAAATTTTCTGATTCCACCCATATCTTTTACAAGTTCATCCCCGGGACGAACATGAAGATGATAGGTATTACACAGAACAACCTGTGTCTTAATTTGTTCCAAATCAGGAACACTGACACCACCCTTAATAGCTCCAACTGTTCCTACATTCATAAACACTGGAGTCTCAATCTTGCCATGTACAGTCTCAAAAATGGCTGATTTGGCAAGGCCATCTCTATATAAAACTTTATACATCTTGTTTCCTCTCTAAAAAAACAACAATCAAATTTGGATTATAGCATAAGAGGGGGGAGACTTCAAGAAAAATGTATGGTGGGGTGTGGTGGGCTGTGGTGGGCGAAAGTTGTGTTGGGCGAAAGTTGTGTTGGGCGAATTCTTGTGAGTACTTCGCCTCTCGACACGCTCTCGCTTCGGGTTTGGTTCCCTAGCGGTACTAGACTCTCAGATGCCGCTTCGCGCCACCTGACTCGTCAAGTACCGAGACCAAACACGGTCTCGAGGCTTCTGTCTCACAAGAATTCGCCCTATCTACGTTCCTTTTGCCCCCAAAACTCCTATTGGTTTAGTGTAATGCTCTCGCGCCACCTGTTAGATACCTCTTAATCTACGTTGAGCATAGCTTCATTCATGCTTAATTCACTTCAATCAACTAATCGGAATAAAATTTCCCCTGGAAGAGGAAGAAGTTGCCCTATCTGCACTATTTTTACGGCGGGAGAAGTTAAGTTACGGCATGATCGCCGTAATTTAGAGTACAAAAAAATAATCCCTACGGCGATCTTCATCAAATCAAGCCTTCATCGCCGTAATATCTACTCAATCCATCAAATCCCTACGGCGATTCCACTTAAATCAAGCCTTCATCGCCGTAATATCTACTCAATCCATCAAATCTCTACGGCGATTACACTTAAATCAAGTCTTCATCGCCGTAATATCTACTCAATCCATCAAATCTCTACGGCGATCTTCATCAAATCAAGCCTTCATCGCCGTAATATCTACTCAATCCATCAAATCCCTACGGCGATCTTCATCAAATCAAGCCTTTATCGCCGTAATATCTACTCTATCCATCAAATCCCTACGGCGATCCCACTTAAACCAAGTCTTCATCGCCGTAATCATATCTAGAACCGTAAAATAAAATTGAAAATATTGAAAGTCTCAATTTCAGGTGTTACGGCTCACCTATAATACTACACAAAAATCTTTCACGCCTTTCACCACGGAGGTATTTACAAGGCATTATCACTTTTGTTGAAAAATGGCCTC
>JAILNN010000058.1 GCA_024691565.1 Lachnospiraceae bacterium
TCCTGATCATGAGTAACGAAAATACTTGTGATTCCAACCTTATAAATCATTTCACGAAGCCAGCTTCTAAGTTCCTGACGAACCTTTGCATCAATAGCTGCAAATGGCTCATCCAAAAGAAGAAGACTAGGATTTGGTGCAAGAGCTCTAGCAAATGCAACCCTCTGTCTCTGTCCACCTGAAAGCTGATTAGGATATCTCTTTTCAAATCCCTTAAGACCAGTAAGTTCCAAAAGTTCCTCAACTCTTTCTTTGATTTTATCCTTAGGAACCTTCTTTAATTTCAAACCAAAAGCAATGTTTTGGTAAACTGTCATATAACGGAAAAGCGCATAGTTCTGGAAAACGAAACCAATTCCTCTATCTGCTGGAGCAATATTATTAACAACCTTTCCATCAATAATAATATCTCCAGAATTTGGTGTTTCAAGACCAGCAATCATTCTAAGAATTGTAGTCTTACCGCTTCCACTAGGTCCGAGAAGTGCAACTAAACTTCCCTTTTCAATTCCAAAATTAACATCCTTAGATGCCTGAAAATCTCCATAATTTTTATTTATATTTTTTAATTCGACGTACATATATCTCTCCTCTTATCCTTTAAATATCCTTCTTGTTTGAGTGTTCAAAAATATTTCTTAAAATCAATACAATAATTGCAATTATTACCAATAAAGATGATACCGCAAAGGCTCCAACGATAGAATCAGATGAACCTGCAAGGTAAAGTGCATCAATCTCCAATGGAAGTGTGAAGGTCTGTCCCCTTGTCTTAGAAAGAGCATTAACAGCACCGAATTCACCTAAAGCACGAGCAGTACAAAGAATGATTCCATAAATAAGTGCCCATTTAATATGTGGGAAGGTAACTTTTCTAAAAATTGTAAGTCCCTTAGCACCCATAAGAGCAGCTGCCTCTTCTTCATCCTTACCCTGCGCATTAAGCACTGGAATAATCTCTCTAGAAACGAATGGGAAGGTTACAAAAATTGTTGCAAGACATACACCAGGAAGCGCAAAAACGATCTGAATATCAGTTCCCAAAAACTCGTTCAACTTATCAACTAATGGGCTGGCCCATCCAAGTCTACCGAAGGTCATGATAAATGCAAGACCTGCAATAACTGGTGATATTGAAAATGGTACATCGATTAATGTGGCTAAAACCTGTTTTCCCTTAAAGGTAAACTTAGTAAGAAGCCACGAAGCTACTAAACCGAAAAAGGTATTAACAACTACAGCGATTACTGTTGCAAGAAGTGTAACCTTTAACGATGAAATTACATATTCTGTTGAAAGTGACTCAATGTAGAACTCAAAACCCTTCTTTAAAGAATTGACAATAACCGAAATAAGCGGCATTACCAACATAAGAAAGATGAACAAAACACTGATGGTTATCAAAACAACCTTAGTCACTCCTCCTTCTTTTTTCTTAGCGTCCATGATTATTATTTCCTTTCTTTAAATAAGATTTGTTCTTCTTGACTGTCTAACCTGCACGATATTAATTACGAGCAGCAATACAAATGAAATAATAAGCATAACAAGTGCAATTGCAGTAGCTCCGGAATAATCCATATAATTAAGCTTCTGCATAATAAGATATGAAACCACCTGAGTATGCTCTTTAGCACTGTTTCCGGAAATATAAATTACACTTCCGTACTCACCAATTCCTCTAGCAAAAGCAAGTCCAAAACCTGTAATAAGCGCCGGACGAAGCTCAGAAAGAATAACCTTGAAGAAGGTCTGTCTTTTGTTTGCTCCAAGAATATAGGCTGCCTCCTCATACTGGGAATCAAGTTTCTCAAGCACTGGCTGAATCGCTCTAACAACGAAAGGAATTCCGATAAATACAAGAGCAATTGTTAAACCAATATGTGTATATGAAATCTTGAGTCCAAGCTTTGCAAGTGGTCTACCAATTTCACCTGTGGTTGAATACATCTTAGAAAGTGTAATACCTGCAACCGCTGTAGGAAGAGCGAATGGAAGCTCAATCAAACCATCCAAAATTCTCTTTCCAGGAAAATCATATCTTACAAGCACCCACGCTAAAATAACGCCAAAAACACTATTAATTGAAGCCGCAATAAACGAACAAATAATACTTGTTTTAAATGAATTTAAAACTGCCTCCGTAGTAACCGTCTTCCAAAATTCAGCCGGAGAAAGTTTAAATGCATAAACAAGTACTGACGCTAGCGGTATCAAAATCAATAGCGAAAGCATTGCAATAGTTATTCCAAATGTCAATCCAAAACCCGGAATTACATTCTTACCTTTTTTCATGTTTTTTTCCTCTTATCCTTATCTAATCAACTTTTATTTAAGTTATCTTAAAAAATCTCACCCTATTATATGTTTATATGTTAAAAATCTCACCCTATTATATACTCCAATATCCCAGAGGCTTTAGGCCCCCGGGATTTGGCATTTCCATTTTCACTTTATCTAAAAATTTTCACTCTCTTAATTTTCTTAATCTTAATTATCTAGCGTAAATCTCATCAAAGATTGCGCCATCTACGAAGAACTTCTCATATGCTGCATTCCAACCACCGAAGTCCTGAATGTTGCAAAGCTTCATATCCAAATCAAACTTATCAGCATAGTTCTTTAAGATATCCTCGTTTGAAGGACGATATCCGTTCTTTCCGATGATTTCCTGAGCTTCATCTGTATAAAGATACTCAAGATATTCCTTACAAACATCCTCAACCTTATCCTTCTTAGCATTCTCATCAACGATAGCTACTGAAGGCTGTGCAAGAATACTGATACTTGGTGAAATGATTTCATAATCATCTGGATACTCATTAACAGTTGCGATTGCTTCATTTTCCCAAGCAATAAGAACATCACCCTGTCCGTTTTCAACGAATGTTGTTGTTGATCCACGAGCACCTGAATCCATTACTGTAACGTTAGCATAGATATCATGAACGAATTCCTTAGCTTTCTCTTCGTCATTATCATAGTTCTCTAAAGCATACTGCCAAGCTGCAAGGAAGTTCCACATTGCTCCACCTGAAGACTTAGGATCTGGTGTGATAACCTCAACACCTTCTTTTGTAAGACTATCCCAATCCTTGATACCCTTTTCATTTCCCTTTCTAACAAGGAAAACGATTGTTGATGTATATGGTGAAGAATCCTTATCAAACTCTGAAAGCCATCCGCTCTCAATAAGTCCTGCTTCTTCAATAAGTGTAATATCATGCTCAAGAGCAAGTGTAACAACATCTGCCTCAGCACCCTCAACTACTGAACGAGCCTGTCCGCCTGAACCACCATGTGACTGAACGATTTCAACGTCCTCTCCTGTCTTATCCTTGTAGTATGCCTTGAACTTTTCATTATATTCTTCATATAACTCTCTTGTAGGATCGTAAGATACATTTGTAATCTTTAATCCTTCATCCTTTTTAGCTCCACCTTTTCCGCAACCTGTAAGTACAGGTGCAACAGCTAATGCTGCGATCAATCCAAGTGATGCTACCTTTGTTACTAATTTTCTCATTTTCTTATCCTCCATATTTTCTTAAAAGAATTTAAAGTTTTGAATTTTTTATTTTCGGAAAATCACTTTTCCCTTACGAGGCATACTTTACGCTTTTTTATCCCCCAATACAACAAAAAAGTTTGAAAAATTTATGTATTCATATCATTTTCAATATGAGTCATATTTCACTTTTCCAATATCCTGTATGATTTTTTATATGATTTTTACCGTATTTTTTGTTCCCTTTTATGCTATAAATGGTTGTAAATAAGCCTTTTTCGTGGTATAGTATTAGGTAATTGTAAGCTGTTACGTGGGAAACATTTGCAATTCGACATTTAATATACATCTTTATGTTAAAAGGCAGAATTAAACAAAAATTACACAAATTTTAAGCAAGGAGGCATACCGGATGACAAATACCATAGATTTATCAGGAATCTGGCAATTCAGATTAGACGCAGACAAAAAGGGAGTAGATGAGGAGTTTTTCAAACAATCCTTCGATGATACAATCAATCTTCCTGGCACAACCTCTCTAGGTAAAAAGGGAGAAATTAACGAAAAGAAGGAAACAGGAACTTTAACAGACCTCTACTTCTTCGAAGGCTACGCTTGGTATCAAAAGAAAGTAGACCTTTCAGAGGTAAAAGCAAATTCACGCCTAATTCTTAACCTTGAAAGAACCAGACTTACAACTGTTTGGATAGACGGAAAAGAAGTAGGCTCAAACAACTCTCTAACTACGCCTCATGTTTATGACATAACTGATTTTATTGAGTTAGGAAAGACAGAAGTCACACTAACAATTCTCGTTTCAAATGTTGATTATCCGACAAAGGGCGGACATCTAACCTCCCCAGATACTCAGACAAACTGGAACGGTATAATTGGTGAGATTTCAATACATGTTTGTGCTCCTATCTATGTAAGAACTGTAGTTACACATCCGGACACCAAAAATAAACGAGTAGGAGTTGATGCCTACATAGTAAACACAACAGCCGAAACCGTTGGAATTACTTGCTCAACAACCGCTCAATTAATGGATATCCACGGCTACATTGGAAATACTCTCGGAAAGAGAAGCAAACTCTTCGAGATTCCAGCAAACCGTGAAACACATGTTCACTTAGACTATAATCTTGGTGCAAATCCAGAATTCTGGAGCGAGCACAACCCAAGAATCTACGAACTTGTATTCAAGATGGATAATAAAGAGTATTTCAAAACCCACTTTGGTTTAAGAAACTTCTCTACAACAAATAAAAGATTCACAATAAATGGAAAGCCAACCTTCTTAAGAGGAAAACATGATGGACTTGTCTTCCCTCTAACAGGTGCCTTTCCAACAGACCTTTCATCCTGGATTAGAGTAATTGATATTTCTAAATCTTATGGAATCAATCACTACAGATACCACACCTGTTGTCCACCGGAGGCCGCCTTCCTTGCGGCAGACCTTCTCGGAATCTACATGGAACCACAGCTTCCTTTCTGGGGCACACTTTCAGGTCCAGAAGATGAATGGCACAACCCAGTAGAGCATGAATACCTCGTAAATGAAGGCTTTAAGATGCTAGATGCCTATGGTAATCACGCATCCTTCTGTATGATGTCTCTTGGAAACGAACTCTGGGGTAACAAAGATATAATGAACGACATCCTTCATGACTACAAAGTCTATGATAACCGTCATCTTTACACACAGGGCTCAAATAACTTCCAGCATGCTCCACTTATCGTTGACGAAGACGACTTCTATGTTGGTGTTCGTCTCGCACCATTTGACAGGCATTTCCGTGGTTCCTACGGAATGTGTGATACTCCTTTAGGACACATCCAGACCGATGAACCAGGAACAAACTTTAACTATGATAAAATCATTCATCCAAATGTAAGTAATGTAAATATAGAAGAACTTGATCCAGATGCTGAAATTGAAATCCAGTATGGAACAGGCGTTAAAAAGGTAAAAGCATCTGAAGTAAGCGCTGAACTCCTAATACCAGAGATTCCAATTATTTCACATGAAATTGGACAGTTCTGTGTATATCCAAACTTCCGCGAAATCAAGAAGTACACAGGTCCTCTAAGAGCTCGTAACTTCGAGGTTTTCAGAGATAGACTCGAAGCAAAGGGAATGCTCGATGAAGCCGAAGACTTCTTTATGGCAAGCGGAAAATTCGCGGTTGACTGCTACAAGGAAGAACTTGAGTCAGCAGCTCGTTCAGACCTTATTGCCGGCTATCAAATCCTTGATATTCAAGACTTCCAGGGACAGGGAACTGCTCTCGTTGGAATTCTGGATGCCTTCATGGATTCAAAAGGCCTTGTTACTCAGAAAACCTGGAATGGTTTCTGCTCAGATGCAATCTTAATGGCATGCTTCGATAGTTACATCCTTAAGGGTGGTTCAAACTTCCATGCAGAAACAATGATTAGATATAATAGACCATCAAGGCTCTCAAATGCCTATGTAAACTGGTCATTAAAGATTGAAGATATTGCCGCTGTTCAGGCTGCAGGCGTACTTCATCCTGAAGGACAATACATCCTTTCAGATGGTTACAGAAGCCCAGATACAAAGACTGAGCTAGCTGCAGGAGAAATCAGAATCCCAGATGGTGCAACAGATTTAGTTCATTTGATTCCGATTAATGTTGAACTTCCAAACCCTGAAAGACCTTATGCTTTAAGGCTCACGCTTTCAATAAATAATTCTTCAATCGAGAATTCTTATGATCTCTGGCTTTACCCAGATAAGTCCAAGAAAGTAAATGTTTCTCCAGCAGAAACAAATGCACTTGAAAAGATTTCTAAGGTTAAACAGATTCCAAGTCACCTCTTCGATGACCTTCCATTCGGAGCTCAAGAAGGTGTTAAACCTGAAACAGACGAAAACGCTGAAGACAATAAGGAAGTTGAGACTCCTGCTACAAAAGAAAAGGTTCTTGAACCAGTTCCAGCACAAGACCTCTTCTCATCAGAGCTTTCATCTCATAACCTTAAACAGAGGATCTTAATTACCAATAATTTAGAAGAAGCTGAAAACGAGTTAAAGAACGGAAGAAATGTTCTTCTCCTTCCATATGAAGTAACAGAAGCTATTCGCGGTTTCTATTGTCAGGACTTCTGGTGCTACCAGATGTTTAAGGATATCTGCGAGTGGATGAAGAAACCATCTGCAGTAGGAACAATGGGACTCTTAATTCAAAATACTCATCCAGTATTTAAAGAATTCCCAACACTTAAGTATTCCACACCTCAGTGGTATAAAATTGTTTCACACTCAGATTGCGCAATCCTTGATGATGTTACGGATGCAAACTACAGACCAATCGTTCAGATGATTGATAACTTCAGCAGAAACCATAAACTTGGTATCCTCTTCGAAGGACACGCATACAGCGGAAAACTCATGGTCTGCACAACAAGACTTTCAGAAATCTACAACGAAACTGAAGTAAGAGCATTCATAAAATCACTTCTTCAGTACCTTATTTCTCCAAACTTCGATCCTGCTTACAGAGTTGATTTCGAGAAATTAAAGACAATTTTCAGATAAAATATAATTCAAGTTGTTTACAACGCGAAAGGTTTATATATGCAAAACAGAAAACTAGCACTTAGCGACGATATTCTGCTTTCAGTCGAAAAGCCTGCAAGATATATTGGAAACGAAATCAATATGGTTAAGAAAAACCCTAAAGATGTCGACATCCGCTACTGCATGTGCTTCCCAGACGTTTATGAAATTGGAATGTCACATCTTGGAATCCAAATTCTTTATGAGATGTTTAACCAGCGAGACGACATATATTGCGAAAGAGTTTACTCTCCATGGCCAGATTTAGATAAGATAATGCGTGAGCAAAACATTCCGCTCTTCGCCCTGGAATCTCAGGACCCAATCAAGGATTTTGATTTCCTGGGAATAACCCTCCAATATGAGATGTGCTACACAAACGTTCTACAGGTAATTGACCTGGCACAAATCCCATTGAAGGCATGCGACAGAGGAATGGACGACCCATTTGTAATGGGTGGAGGTCCTTGCTCCTATAATCCAGAGCCAATTGCAGATTTCTTCGATATTTTCTATATCGGCGAAGGCGAAACCGTCTTCTATGACCTAATGGATAAGTATAAGGAATGGAAGAATTCAGGAAAAAGCAGAGAAGAATTTCTCTTTATGGCATCACAAATCGAAGGGCTCTATGTACCTTTGTTCTATGATGCAGAATATAATGAAGATGGCACATTAAAGAGCTTTAAACCAAACAGAGAAGGAGTTCCAGAGACAATTGTTAAACAGGTTGTAACAAACCTAACAGACACCTTCTATCCGAGGAAGCCTCTCGTGCCATATATCAAGGTTACTCAAGACAGAGTTGTCTTAGAAATCCAAAGAGGCTGCATTCGAGGCTGCAGATTTTGTCAGGCAGGATATCTCTACAGGCCAACAAGACCTCGTAAACTTGAGACCTTAAAAGAAATCGCAGAAAGCATGATCGATTCAACCGGTCATGAAGAAATAACCCTCAGTTCCTTGAGTTCGAGTGATTACAAGGACCTGGGAGACCTGGTTTATTGGCTTATCGATAAGTATAATAAGGCAGGTGTTAATGTAGCCCTCCCTTCACTTAGAATAGATGCCTTCTCTCTCGATGTAATGAGTAAGGTTCAAGATATCAGAAAGAGCTCTTTAACATTTGCTCCTGAAGCTGGAACCCAGAGAATGCGAAATGTTATAAACAAAGGTCTAACTGAAGATGACATCCTAAACGGCGCAATAGAGGCATTTAAAGGCGGTTGGGACAGAGTTAAACTATACTTTATGCTTGGCCTTCCTTATGAAACCTATGATGATGTCGAAGGTATCGCAATCTTAGCAGACAAGGTTGCAAGAGCCTTCTATGACACCGTTCCAAAGGAAAAACGACATGGCAAGGTTTCAATCGTTGCCAGCAGTTCAATCTTCGTACCTAAGCCTTTCACACCTTTCCAATGGGCAAGGATGAATTCAAAGGAAGAAGCCCGCGAAAAGCGTGACTTCCTAAGAGGTAAATTTGCAGAGCAGTTAAACAAAAAGAGTCTTAAATATAACTGCCACGATGCTTTCACTTCTGAGCTCGAAGGTGTCCTCGCAAGAGGCGATAGGAAGCTAAACGATGTAATCCTGGAGGTATATAAAAACGGTGCAATCTTCGATGCCTGGACAGACTTCTTCGAATATGACAAGTGGATGGCTGCTTTCGAGAAATACAATATCGACATGAACTTCTATATAGACAGGGAACGCCCAGAAGACGAACTCTTCCCATGGGATTTCATCGATGTTGGTGTTTCAAAGAAATATCTCCTAAAAGAATATCAAACAGCAAGAAACGAAGTAGTTACACCAAATTGTCGCGAAAAATGTATGGGTTGCGGAATGGCAAAATTCAAATGCGAAGATTCAGTATGTTTTGGAGCATAAAAAAATTCACACTAAAACCATATAAAATTTAAAGACATTAATAAGTCCTAATTCATGAAAATAGGGCTTCTCAAACCTAAAAAGAATGGATGAGAATATATGAAATACAGAATAAAATTTTCTAAGCATGGCTCCATGAAGTTCATAGGCCACTTGGACGTAATGAGATACTTTCAAAAGGCATTCAGACGTTCAAAAATCGAGGTAAAACTTAGCGAAGGATTTTCTCCTCATCAGATAATGTCCTTTGCATCACCCCTCGGAATCGGCCTAACAACGGATGGCGACTACTTAGATGTAACACTGGTTGATGATACCTTAACAACAGACTATATTTTTGAAAAACTTCAGGCAGAAATGAACGGCGAGATAAACTTAGTTCATGTATCAGAACTATCTGATGACGCCAAAAACTCAATGTCAATCGTCTGCGCTTGTGATTACGAGGTGTTTGTAAAACCAGATAAACTCTCTAAGTTTTCCAAAGAATACTTTTCAAACCTATCAGAAAATGCCGAAAAATTCTTAGAGCAGGAAACAATAGTTGTAACTAAAAAAACAAAAAAGTCTGAGAAAGAAATGGATATCAAGGAGTATATCTATGAGTTTAGAGGAGTAGAAAATAAAGCACATTCTTCAGATGATTCAACACCTCCAAACCTCCTATTTATGCGCCTCACATCAGGTTCAGTTCTTAATATCAAACCTGAACTTGTAATGGAAAGTTTTTGCAAATTCCTTTCAATTCCATATGATTTCTTGGATTATCAAATCAACAGAACTGAAATGTATGCTGACAAAAATGCCGTAAAAGGGCAGGTTAACACATTAACTAGCGAGATTAAATGTGATCTCGTGCCATTAGAAGATTTCAATTAGAAATCAAGAAAGGGGTTTACAATGAATTGTCCAATTTGTAATTCAGAAATGAAAAAAGGCGGTGTAGTAACAGACAATGGAGAAATGTCCAATGCAACACTTTCACTCACCTGGTATCCGGAAGAGGAACTAAAGAAACACAATAAAAATGGTGCCGTTCCACTCTCTCTTAATGACGAAGGATACTACTGCGATGAATGCATGAAGGTATTTGCAATTCATAATGTTCACTACACATCAATGTTCTAAAAGATTTAATTGCATATTATTACAGCATAAATTACAGACTAAATTATGCACTACATAAAATTTTATACTTACTTAAAACTAAAAATACCGACTACCTAATAGTTAGAACCTTTAAAAAATAATTTAAAGGAATTTCTAATAATTAGGTAGTCGGTATTTATTTTTCACTAAAATGCATTTTATAATAAACAAATTACTCTTTCTTTTTACTATCTTCCGTAGAAGTAGAATACATAAATTTCTTAAGATTCTTCCTACACTTCTTTAAATCTGGCATCAAAACTTCCTGACCGCCAACATAAGTGTCCTCGTAATCCGTTGGAATCTGTAGCTGGTTAATCTCTCTATCTGCCTTAAAAACAGACATTGCACACTTAATAACATCTTTCTTTTCAATATCCGTTTTAATGTAAGGTGCAGCATTCTGAACAGCCTTAATCTTTCTATCCATCGAAGCTCTCTTAAACTTCCTGACAATAGCCTTAATGACCTTTCTCTGCCTCTCAGTTCTACCGAAATCATCACCCTTTCCACTTGCTGTATAAACACCCGGCATAACTCCATTAACAGCAGTTCCATGTCTAATACGGCAATATCCAAGAGCCTGATATCCATTCAGCTTCTGTTTTCCAGGTTGCAGATTTCTAAACTTCTTAACCTTAATATAGTTCGTGGTATTAAGCTGCTCAGCCTCGCTTTCAGTCAAAGTAAGACTAATTCCACCAATTTGATTAATAACCTTAACGAAGGCATCAAAATTCACCTGCATATAGGCATGAATCTTAATCTTAAAATTCATCATAATGGTCTCAGCTAAAAGAAGTGGACCTCCAACATAATATGCGTTATTTATCTTAGCAGGCTCTTCTCCCGGAATTTCCACATAGGTATCCCTCATGATACTTGCAACCTTAACAGTATTAGTCTTTCTATTCAAAGAAAGAATCATAATACTATCGCTTCGTCTGCTCGCACCATCTGTATCCTGCTCATCCTCGTCCTTATCGGTACCAATCAAAAGGACATTAAATACATCCTTTTCATCCATCAGATTATATGAGTCGGTATCAATGGATGAAATCTTCTCCTCGGATAAATCCAACTTTGAATATAATCCGTTAAAAACCATAACACTAGCAAACATAGTCAATAAAATGGCTATTAATAGTACAAGGATAATCGCCCATACTATTAGGGAGCGTCTTTTTTTCATTTTATCTCCTAACCCTCAAATTCCTGTTTCCAAAAATTTGAAGTAAACAAAAATAATTTCGATAACCCCTTTTACCTATCCTTATGAGCCAAAACTACCAAGAAAGATCAGGATATTCCTCTGTCTTATCTCTCTGTAAAAGCTCATTTAACGCTACATCAGCCTTTTTCCCTTCAAATAAAATCTCATTAATGCTCTCAACAATTGGCATACTAACATCATACTTCTTAGCAAGATCAAGAGTTGCCTTTGCTGAGTTAATACCCTCAACAACCTGATTAATCTCTTTCATAGCCTCTTCCATAGTCTTACCCTTACCAATAAGGTAACCAGCATTATGGTTTCTACTATGATTACTTGTGCAAGTAACGATCAAATCGCCAATACCAGATAATCCACTAAAGGTCTCAGCCTTACCACCCATAGCAACGCCAAGTCTGCTAATTTCAGTGATTCCTCTAGTAATAAGTGCAGCCTTAGTATTATCCTGGAAACCAAGTCCATCAATAACACCAGCAGCAAGAGCGATAACATTCTTAACTGCTCCACCAAGTTCAATACCTGTAATATCAGGGCTAATATATACTCTAAAGCGATCATTCATAAAGACATCCTGAATGAAAATAGCTGTTTCCTTTGTCTTAGAACCAACAACAACTGTTGTAGGCATTCCAATTGAAACCTCCTCAGCATGGCTTGGTCCTGAAAGCACAGAAACATCAGCCTGAGGAATTTCCTCTTCGATAATCTGAACAAGTGTAAGAAGTGTGTTATCTTCAATTCCCTTTGCAACATTAACAATTTTCTGTCCATCCTTAATAAAAGGAGCAACATTCTTTGCTGTACTTCTAACAAAAGGTGAAGCAACTGAAAATACGATTAATTCAGCATGCTTAACAGACTTCTCAAGGTTATCTGTAATATGTATAGTATCAGGAAGCTTAACACCTGGTAGGCGATTTTTATGCTCACGATATGTCTTTAACATATCAATCTCAGATTCAACCGCAGACCAAAGTGTAACCTCATGATGATTTTTTGCTAACATAATTGCAAGTGCTGTACCCCAGCTACCTGCGCCAAGAAATGTGACTCTCATATTAAACCTCCTCGTACAAATATAAATACTAAAATATGGTTAAAACAGTTTGTTCTCTTCTCCATGGAACAACCTGACAATATTTGCTCTATGTCTAAAGTAATCCAAAGCTCCAATCAATAAACTGATAATCAGCATATGAACAAAAAGCTCATCTGTTCTATGATACATAATCGTATTGATAACAAGAACAATTGGAACAACTAAAAGAGAACCAACTGAAACATATCTTGTAATAACAACCACAAGAACAAAGGCAATAACACCGTAGATAATAACCTTTGGATGTGATGTCGCACAAATAAGTGCAGTAGTTACAGCAATTCCCTTTCCACCCTTAAACTGAAAATAAAGCGGATAACAATGCCCAAGAACAGCTCCAAGACCATAGTAAAGGCTAAGCAAGTACCAATCCGTAGAGTTTCCAAGGAAAATTCTAATCAAAACAATTGGAAGAATAACCTTAGCAAGATCTCCAACGAATGTCATAAGCGCCGCAAGCTTTCCCATTGTTCTAAGAACATTGGTAGTTCCAGTTCCGCCACTTCCTTCATTTCTAAGATCCACACCCTTAATTTTCGCAATCAAAAGTCCGTTGGAAATACTACCAATCAAATATCCCAACACAAGACAAAGAATATATTTTAAGATTTCCATCTTCTAGTCCTCTTTCCTTTCGCGGATAATGAATTTCAATGGTGTTCCGCTAAATCCGAATGCATCTCTAAGTCTATTTTCAAGATACCTGGTGTAAGAATAGTGCATAAGCTTCTTACTATTAACGAAGATAACAAAGGTAGGTGGCTTAACCTTGATTTCAGTCATATAATAAATCTTAAGTCGTCTACCCTTATCTGTAGGCGGCTGCTGAAGCGCAACAGCCTCAGTTAAGATATCATTAAGAACACCTGTTGAGATTCTAAGTGAATGATTCTCAATAACAACCTCAATAACCTCAAAGAGCTTATTAAGTCTCTGTCCTGTAAGTGCAGAAACAAAGATAATCTCCGCATATGGCATAAATGAAAGTGTTCTTCTAATCTTTTCTGTATATTCCTTAACAGAATTATTATCCTTCTCAACAGCGTCCCACTTATTAACGACGATAATCATACCGCGTCCTCTATCATGAGCGATTCCTGCAATCTTAGCATCCTGCTCTGTAACACCCTCAACAGCGTCAATAACAAGGACTGCAACATCACATCTCTCAACCGCAGAAACTGTACGGATAATACTATATCTCTCGATTTCCTCACTGACCTTAGACTTTCTTCTAAGTCCAGCAGTATCAATAAATACATATTCCTTACCGTTTCTCTTAACCGTCGTATCTACCGCATCTCTGGTAGTTCCAGCAATATCAGAAACGATAACTCTGTCTTCCCCAAGAAGCTTATTGATTATTGAAGACTTACCAACATTTGGTTTACCAATAATCGCAACTCTAGGTCTCTCATCCTCTTCGTCTTCAGCATTTTCAGGGAAGTGCTTAATAACCTCATCAAGCATATCTCCAACGCCAAGTCTGTTAGCCGCAGAAATAGCCATCGGATCACCGATTCCCAAATTATAAAACTCATAGACATCCGCCTGATATTTTTCAAAGCTGTCTACCTTATTAACAACAAGGACAACCTCTTTCTTAGCCTTTCTAAGCATCTGCGCAACCTTAAAATCGGCATCCACAAGTCCCTGGCGAACATCAGTTATAAAAATAACAATATCAGCAAGCTCAATGGCAATCTCAGCCTGCTGTCTCATATGCTTTAACATCTTATCCGAAGAATCCGGCTCAATTCCACCCGTATCAACGATTGTAAAATTATAATTAAGCCACGAAACATCGGCATAAATCCTGTCTCTTGTAACGCCGGGAGTATCTTTAACAATCGAAATTCTCTCTCCTGCAAGCATATTAAAAAGCGTTGACTTTCCAACATTTGGGCGCCCGACAATTGCAACCACAGGTCTACTCATCTCTTCACCTCATTTTTCTTTCCATAAATAATTCTTTCCATAAAAAACAATTCTAACCATGTCTTTATTTAAAGGTTGATTCCTGTCTAAAGACCATCTCGTCTTCACTACCTTCTAGGCATTCAAGAATTCCTTCAACACAACTTACACCATCTGATTTTACAATACAGGCTCTTGTTTGTAAAGCCTTTGCAACATCAGTAACAGTAAGGTCATCCAGGAACACCTCTTCACCGCTCCTAAGCATAACCTCAGGAATAATAATATAATCTGGCTCCATCGGCTCATCCGGCTTAAGCTCTTCCTTAAGCTCTTCATATGGCACTACACGACCATCTCTTATATCTTCACGATTCACTAAATCAGGCTTACGCCCAATCTCAGGCATTTCTTTTCCGAGTTGCCAAATAATATCCTGCCCTGTAACAAGGCCGGTAACTGTAATATCAGGGCCGAAGAAAAGGTTAATAACAACCTTAACAATGATATTAACATTCAATAATTCATTTAATTCCTTAACTAAGTCCTTTAAATATGGACCAAAAAGGAAGCCCGTAATACAAACAATCTTCTTATCCTTATTTACAAACTTCTCAGGGTTAATCTCTCCTGATGAAAGCTTATCCCTCACGATTTTCAGACCTTCATTAAACTCATCGATAAATGAACGTGCCATTCCAATGCCGTTTTCAATCTGACCATAACCCTCATAATACTCTTCTGGAGGAAGCGGAAGTCCAGCAGTAATGTACCACTCGTCACTCGCATGAACAAAGCGTGTTCCAAGTTCCTTCTTAAACTTCTCCTGCCACGCCTCAATCTGATGAACAACCTTAATTGAATCTTCTTTGTTAAACTTCTGAACCTTAGTAAGATTCTTTCGGTAGGCGGTAATACCAATTGGTACAACCGATAAACTCTCCATCGCAGGATGTAAATCAGCAAGTTCTCTGATCGTTCTATCCAGTTCCTCGCCGTCATTAACATCCTTAACAAGAACAACCTGACTGTTCATCTCTATTCCAGCATTATATAGGGTAAACAGCTTCTCAAGAGCAATTCCCGCAAATCGATTATGAAGCATCTTGACCCTAAGTTCAGGATTTGTTGTATGCACCGAAACATTAATAGGCGCAAGATGGAACCTAATAATTCTCTCGATATCAGCATCACTCATATTTGTAAGCGTAATATAGTTACCCTGTAAGAACGATAATCTCGCATCATCATCCTTAAAATACAAGGTGTCTCTCATTCCCTGCGGCATCTGGTCGATAAAGCAAAATATGCATTTGTTACTGCAGGACCTGTAATCATCTAGCAATGCATCCTCAAAAATAATTCCGATGTCTTCATCAAAATCCTTCTCGATTTCAAGTTCCCACTCCTCGCCATCTGGCTTCTGGATAAGGAGAACAACCTGCTCATCATTAACCAAGTAATGATAATCAAAGACATCCTTTAATTCGTGTCCATTAACTGATAAAAGGAGATCACCGCCGGTAATCTCCAATTCATCCGCAATGCTTTCAGGTACAACTCCTGTTATCTTGTGTCCCTTCATAGGCACTACCTCATGTTTAATTCATAAACCAATAATTATTTCTCAACAACGTTCTCTGCAATAAATTCTCTAACAGCAGTAGTAAGTAAGTCTTCCTTAATGATGTCACTTGCAGTTGAAGCGAAGTTCTTCTTGAAGTAAGCATTAAGTGAATCCTCATCCTTGATTGACTCATCTGTGCTGCTATAGCTTGAAATATAGCTATCAATCTGCTCTTTATATTTATCTTCATCCACTTCAATATCCTCATTCTGAGCAATTGCCATGGTGATGATCTGTCTATCAACATAATCCTCAGCTGTTGACTGAAGTTCCTTTTCAAAGTCATCTTCAGTACTTCCCTGACTCTTAAGGAAGTCTTCAAGTGTATATCCCTGCGCCTCTAAATATGAAGTAGAAGTAAGGTAAAGCTGGTTATACATTCCCTTAACCATACCCTCTGGATAATCCTTAACTTCAGACTGATCACAAACAACGTTCCAAGCAAGAGAATTGATTGTGCTCTTTCTAATTGTATCCTTCATATCCTTAGCATCCTTATATGTACCAGAGAAATTCTTCTTAACGAACTTATCTGTAATCTCAGGCATATTAAGATCACCCTGAATATAATTAATATCTACAGTAAATACAGCATCCTTGCCAGCAAGATCAGCACTCTGATAATCCTCTGGGAAGGTAACTTCAACTTTAACAGTATCCCCTGGATTAGAACCAATAAGCTGATCCTCAAAATCATCGATAAAGCTTCCTGAACCTATTGTAAGATTATAACCATCCTTATTATCCTTCTTAGTTAAAGAACCGCCATCAAACTTCTTACCATCAACCTTGCCAACATAGTAAATATTAACTACATCGCCATCTTTAACAGCTCTGTCTGTAATCTTATCATAATCATCAGCTGTAAGATAATTCTTAATTGTGCTCTCGATAGTGCTATTATACTCATCTTCAATATCATCCTTATCAAGCTCAACACCCTTATAAGTAGCTAAATCAACATATTTATTATAATCATCATCAAAATCAACTTCATAAACATCTACATCTGCTGATTTCTCTGTTTTTTTCGCATCTTTTTTGTCAGATTTTTTAGAATTAAAAATCTTGTCCTTATAAACAAATAAAACTGCTCCTGCAGCAATAAGTAATACTAAAACAATAATAATTATTTTAAAAGCTTTTGAATTTTTCATTACAATTAATTTTCCTTTACATATTTACATAATAGTTCTTAAATTAGTTCCCTAATGATTTATAATAAAAACTGTTCATGCCCATAAGACATGAACAGTTGTAAATCAAAGATTATATATAATCTGATTATATATAATCTTATATTTTTTTCTTATGATGCCTTTTCATCTAACTCAGAAGTACAATGTGGACATCTAACAGCCTTGATTGAGATTTCACTCTGGCAGAAAGGACAAACCTTAGTTGTAGGATCTTCCTTCTTAGGCTTCTTGCCAATTGTCATCGCCTTGTTCATTGCCTTTAACATTAAGAATAAAACAAATGCAATAATAACAAAATTAATAATTGCAGAAATGAACGCTCCAAGGTTGATTGACTGACCCTTAATAAGTGGAATAACAAATCCATTAACCTCAGGATTTCCGATACATCCAATAAGTGGATTAATTACATTTTCAGTAAGTGCTGTAATGATTGCTGTGAAAGCACCACCGATGATAACACCTATTGCCATGTCCATTACATTGCCCTTAAGAGCAAACGCCTTAAATTCTTCTAAGAATTTCTTCATAAGTAACTTTTCCTCCTTTTTTATTTAATTTTAAAATAGTTTTTGCATTTAATTAGTATAAACTAAATTAACTAATATCGCAAGATTAAACCCCTATTAAACTCTCTAAAATCACAGATTCAAGTCCTTAATAACTAAATTCGACTTTTAAATTAAAGTCTCTTCATAAGTTCTTCTCTCTGAGCCTCAAATCCAGGTTTTCCGAGAAGCGCAAACATATTCTTCTTATATGACTCAACACCTGGCTGATTAAATGGATTAACACCAAGAATATATCCACTTACGCCACATGCAAACTCGAAGAAGTAGAAAAGCTCACCAAGGAAGAATTCATTCTGAGCAGGAACCATAACCTTAAGGTTAGGAACATTACCATCT
>JAILNN010000081.1 GCA_024691565.1 Lachnospiraceae bacterium
TCCATCTATATCTTTGAATAGCGAATTAACTTCTTCACCGAAACCACCTGTCAAAACGCCTTCTTCAAGAGTAACAATATTTCTATATTTCTTGCCCTCAGAAAGAATTGTTTCTTCGTCCATAGGCTTAATAAATCTAGCGTTGATAACAACGGCATCAATATTTGATTTAGTTAGTTCATCTCTAACTCTAAGTGCCCTATGAACCATATTTCCAACAGCAACAATTAGAACCTTTTTATTAGAACCAGCACCACCAGCTGCGCTATCGCCATAAACCTGGCATCGTCCAACTTCAATTTCTTCATCCCTAAATCGAGAACTTACAATCGCCTCTCCTCTTGGATATTTAATAGCCACTGGACCACCGATTTCAACGGCCTTCTTAAGCATTTCCTTCATTTCAAACTTATCAGCTGGTGCCATAATTGTTAGTCCAGGCATGGATTTTAAAAATGAAGTATCAAAAATTCCCTGGTGAGTTGAACCATCCGCTCCAACAATTCCAGACCTGTCAAAACAAAATACAACTGGTAATTTTTGCAAGCAAACATCGGAAATCATTTGATCATAAGCCCTTTGGAAGAAGGTAGAGTAAATTGCCACAACGGGCCTAAGTCCTCCTCTAGCAAGCCCCGCAGCAAATGTAACTGCATGTTCTTCTTCAATTCCAACGTCAAAACTTCTGTCTGGAAACTTCTTCATAAAAGGAGTGAGGCCAGTACCATCTGGCATAGCTGCGGTGATTCCAACGATTCTCTCATCTTCCTCTGCCATCTCAATCAAGGTACTACCAACAACATCAGAATATGTCTCAATTTTCGTGCCACCAGAACCCGCAGCAACTCCATGATACTTTCTCGGATTCTTTTCAGCAGGCTTATATCCTTTACCCTTCTTAGTACAAACATGAACAATAACAGGTTCATTCATATTGAGCGCACTATTAAAGGCACTCACCATCTGAGGAACATTATGTCCATTAATTGGCCCGATATAGGTAAGCCCCATATCTTCGAAAAGCATGCCAGAGATAAAAACTCTCTTAATAATATCCTTAGCGCCACGAACCTTATCGGTAAGTTGATCACCTCCTGGTAAGTGAGCAAATGCATTTTCGACGCTATCCTTTAAATTATTATATTTCTTATTTGTCCTAATTTTTCCAAGATAGTTAGCCATTCCACCAACATTCTTAGAAATCGACATCTGATTATCATTAATAACAATAACTAAATTAGATTTAAGTCTAGCCGCGTTATTCAAAGCCTCAAAGGCCATTCCGCCCGAAAGCGCCCCATCACCAATAACGGCAAAAACCTTATAATCTTCCTTCTTAATCTCCCTTGCATTACAAAGTCCAAGTGCAAGAGAAAGCGAATTAGAGCTATGTCCAGTATCAAAAACATCACAATCACTCTCACTAATTCTAGGAAATCCACTAATTCCATTAAACTTCCTAAGTGTTTTAAATTGTTCCTTTCTTCCAGTCAACAATTTATGAGTGTAGCATTGATGTCCGACATCAAAAATAATCTTGTCCTTAGGTAAATCGCAACATAAATGCAATGCCATCGTAAGTTCAACAGCCCCAAGATTTGAAGCCAAATGACCACCTGTCGATGTAACATTATTTATAATGAATTCCCTAATTTCTCTGGCAAGGCGTCTATATTCATTTTCATCTATATTTTTAATATCATTTTCTTTATTAATCTTATCCAATAATTCGCCCATGATGCCATCCTTTCGACATATCAGTTAAACCATACCCTGACGATTTATAATCTATTTCTTCCTGTTAATCATCTTTTCAATCAATAATTCCAAGAATTCGTTCTTCTTATTCAAGCCTTTAAGAAGCTCTTCTGCCTCTTCTGAATACCTAACAACTGCAGCCTCTGCTTCTTCAAGACCAACCATAGAAACATAAGTCTCTTTACTATTCTTTTCATCACTATGAACAGGCTTTCCAAGTACCTCTGTAGTACTTGTTAAGTCCAAAATATCATCCTGAATCTGGAAGGCAAGTCCAACATTTTCGCCTACCTTTTCAAGAACCTTAACTTCTTCATCACTCGCTCCTGCAAGAATCGCACCAATCATAAACGGCGCCTCAAGAAGAGCTGCTGTCTTAAGTTTATGAATAAACTCAATTTGCTCTTTAGAAACTTCTTTACCTGTAAGCCCAACATCCACAACCTGGCCACCAATCATACCAAAAATTCCAGCCTTGCTAGAAAGCACGTGGAAGGCCTTTGCGCTTCTTGAAAGCTTGCGCTCTGTCTTCTTTCCAGTCTCACTGCCGTTTTGTAAATCAGCTTCCAAATTTTCATCTATTTCACTATCCAAAGAAACCATAACATTTGCAATGATTTCAAAGGCATAATTTAAAAGAGCGTCTCCTGCCAAGGTTGCCATTCCAGCACCATAAACCTTATGTGTAGTAAGTCGACCTCTTCGATATTCATCATCATCCATAGCAGGCAAATCATCATGCACAAGAGAATAATTATGTATCATTTCAAGCGCAGTCATAAAAGTCTTTAATTCCCTTGTAACCTGAGCATTTTCGCCAGCAAACATTCGATAACTTTCAAGCATAATCAT
>JAILNN010000115.1 GCA_024691565.1 Lachnospiraceae bacterium
GAGAATAGCAAGGATTTTCATGGAATCATTGATGATTTTGAGGTTCTTGGATATGATGAAAAGCCTGAATTTACGAGGGATGATGATAAGATGACTATTCATGCACCTTTCGTTGATAGTGATAAACCAGTTGTATATAAAATGACTTTGAGGTAGAATTGTTTGGGGAGTATACTAGGATAAAGTTGTTTTGAAATAATAGTGTTGAGTTTTGGCGATTCTTGTGAATGGAAAAGTCGATAATTTGGCATCGAAGGAGGAAAAAATGAAAACTATAGGTAATATTCTGTGGTTCCTTTTTTGGGGACTTTGGAGCGGTTTGTCGTGGGTTTTATCAGGTGCAATGTGGTGCATTACCATTATTGGAATTCCTTATGGTTTGCAGTGCTTTAAGTTTGCGTCCCTTTCTTTTTGGCCTATTGGCAAGAGAGTGGAATATAATGGTGGAGCGGTTTCTTTCATAGTTAATGTTATTTGGTTTATCGTTAACGGTTGGTGGATGGCTCTTTCTAATTTTTGTGCAGGTCTTATTTGGTGCATTACTATTATTGGTATTCCTTATGGTAAACAGTGTTTTAAGATTGCTAAGCTGTCTCTTGCGCCTTTTGGTGCGCAGGTCTATGATGAGTAGGATAGATATTTGCTTTGGAAGGTAAGCCACATGAAGAACTCTTTTATGAGGATCTATGATGAGTAGGATAGATATTGGTGAATTGTTAGCAATTATAAGTAGTTTTAGATAAATCTTCATAAATTCTTAATCGAAATATGAGCCTCTAGCCCTTGACTAGGGGCTTTTTGAGTAGTAAAATTCCTTTAATTTAAAAATTCGTTTTGGAGGACAATAAAATGAAAAAAACTATTAAAAGATGCATGGCGTCTATTCTTTCTGCTACACTTGCGTTATCACTTGCTGCTTCGACACCTGCTACTACAGAGGCTGCATCTGTTAAATTGAGTAAGAAGAAGATGACAATCTCCGTTGGAGAATCAAAGACACTTAAGGTTAAGAACACATCTAAAAAGGTTACCTGGAAGATTAAGTCAGGTTCGGGAAAAATCAAATTGAAGAATAAGAAGAAAAATAGTGTTAAGATTGTTGCAAAGAAGGCTGGTAAGGCCGTAGTTATCGCTAAGGTTGGTAAGAAGAAGCTTAAATGTAAGATTACAGTTAAGGAAGTTACTGCTACTAGTACACCAGCTACTACAGCAGCAGTTACAAAGGCTGCAGCTACAAAAGCCGCAGTTACTCCAGTTCCAACCGCTGTTCCAACCGCTGTTCCTACAGTAGCACCTACAGAGGTTCCTGCTACTTCTTCTGCAGTTGGTTATGGTGATTTATATGCTGCTACTCAGGAAGTTGTTGATTCACCTGAGTGGGTTCAGAATCTTGATGCTGCTAAGGATGAAAATGTTAAACAGCTCTTCGTTGTTGGTGCACTTGGAATGGATAAGACTACAGCTACAGTTTCTATGAATGAAAGAGATGAGAATGGAAATTGGAAGCAGGTTCTTTCTTCTACAGCTTATGTTGGAAAGAATGGTCTTTGTGCTGATGCGGACCATAAAGAGGGATGTGGACAGACTCCTATTGGTACATATACATTTAACAGAGCCTTCGGTATTGCTGATGACCCTGGATGCGCTATTGACTATGTAAAGGTTGATAATGATACATATTGGTCTGGTGATCAGAGAGAAGGAATGCGTTATAATGAATTAGTTGATATTAAGGATTATCCTGATCTTGATACTGCTAATAGTGAGCATATTGTGGATTATGCATATCAGTATAGATATTGCTTGAATATCAGCTTTAACGATGAATGTGCAGCTGGTAGAGGTTCTGCAATCTTCCTTCACTGCTTAGGTTCAGTTAAGCCTTATACAGGTGGTTGTGTGGCTGTTCCTGAGTATATCATGAAGCAGATTATGCAGAAGGTTTCACCTGATTGCGTTGTTGTTATCGATACATTAGATAATATGGGTGCTACATTATAGTCTTTATATAAATAATAATGTTTTTACGAGGCAGGGGACTTTAGTTAGTCCCTTGTCTTTTTTGTTTTGGGGGGCGTAAATGTTGAAATGATGGGCTTTTTGTTATATAATTTTCTTAATTGTTTTGCAGTGAAAATGGAATTTTTGACTTATATGATTGGAGTGGATGAGATGAATAATATACTTATGAGTGATGACTTGACAATCTTTGATGAGGGACGAATTATTCCTGAAATTGAGTGGATGGCTAACCAGATTCCAGGTGGATTTTTTATTTATCGTGCGAGTGGAAATCAGGACGTTCTTTATATAAATAAGGCTGCTTTGGAAATTTATGGATGTGAGAGTGAAGACGAGTTTAAGGAGCTGACTGGTAATCTATTTAAAAATATGATTTATGAAGAGGATTATGCTCGTATTCGTAGTAAATTGGATACTCAGATGTCTAGCGATAGCAAGCATATGGGCCATGTTGAATATAGAATTCGTAGAAAAGATGGTGAAATTCGTTGGATTGATGATTATGGACATCTTACGACAACACTTGAATATGGGGATATTTTTTGCGTGTTTATTAGTGATATTACGGCGACTAAGATTGCACGCGATGATTTTAGGGGAATGGCTAATCAGAAGGCTGAGGCGCTTGAGGAGCTTCGAAAGGAAACGGATGCGATTTATGTAATTCATGATGTTCTTCATAGCGGTAAATGGTCGATGGAGTTTGATGACGCGGGAAAGATGATTCACGTTAATTGGTCTGAAGAGTTTAGAAAGATGATTGGATATGATAGCGAAGAGGATTTTCCTAATGTCCTTGAGTCGTGGTCTAATCTTTTGCACCCGGACGATAAAGAGAAGGTTCTAAGGAAGTATAATGAGGCGATTAATGATAAGAGTGGTAAGACTATTTATGATGTTAAATATCGTCTTATGACTAAGAATCGCGGGTATAGATGGTATCGTGCGATTGGTAAACCTACGAGAAGAGCTGATGGTACGCCTGAGACATATGTTGGTATGTTTATCGATATCGATGATGATGTTAAGAAGGATGAAGAACTTGAGAGAAGCCGTAAAGAGCTTGAAAAGGCGCTTAATGATGCGGAGGTTGCATCTCGTTCAAAGACGACCTTCCTTTCAAATATGTCTCATGATATTCGTACGCCTATGAATGCGATTATTGGATTTACTGATATGGCACTTCGAAATACTGATAAGCAGGAGCTTATGGAGGAGTATCTGACGAAGATTAAGGCGTCTAGTGCGCATCTTTTATCTTTGATTAATGAAGTGCTTGAAATGAGTAGAATTGAGAGTGGTAAGATTGAGCTTAATGAGGCACCAGTTAATTTGCCTGATATTCTTAGAAATCTTGCTACGATTATTATTGGCCAGATTGAAGGTAAACAGCAGGAACTTTTTATGGATGCTGCTGGAGTTAAAAATGAAAATGTTATATGTGATAAGTTGCGTTTGGATCAGGTTTTATTGAATCTGGTTTCTAACTCGATTAAATATACGCAGAGCGGTGGTAGAATTTCGGTTCGAATCATACAGGAGGATGTTTCAGAAGATGGCAAAGCCTGGTATGAATTCCGTATTAAAGATAACGGAATGGGTATGTCTCAGGAATTTGCTGAGAAGATTTTTGATGCTTTTGAAAGAGAGAATACATCGACAGTTAGCGGAATTCAGGGTACTGGTCTTGGTATGACTATTACTAAGCGTCTCGTTGATTTGATGGGTGGTTCGATTCGTGTTGAGACTAAACAGGGAGTGGGTACGGAATTTATTGTTCGTATTCAGTTTAAGGTTACAGAGGGTAGCAAGAAAAGCTATTCTATCCCTAAGCTTTCAGGGGTTCATGCGTTAGTTGTTGATGATGATTATGAAACATGTGATTCTACGACACAGCTTTTGGCTGATATGAATATTCGTGCTGAGTGGACACTTTCTGGTAAGGAGGCGGTTCTTAGGGCGGTTCAGGCTAAGGAACGTGGCGATGAATTTGGAGTTTATATAGTTGACTGGAGATTGCCTGATATTGCTGGCATTGAGGTGGTTAGGCGAATTCGAGAGAAGGTAGGAGATGAGGTGCCAATCCTTTTGATTACCGCATATGACTGGCTTGCGATTCGTGATGAAGCTGAGGCAGCGGGAGTTAATGGATTTTGCAATAAGCCGCTTTTTGCTTCTGAGTTACATGCAGCGCTTACTCGCATTATTGATGGTGACAAGGTTGAAGAGGAAGAGGCCCATGAAGAGGAGCTACATGAGGACTTTAGCGGTAAGAGAGTTCTTTTAGTGGATGATATTGAGATTAATCGCCAGATTGCTAAGATTATCCTGGAGGTCTATGGACTTGTGGTTGAGGAGGCTGAAGATGGCGAGATGGCAGTGCAGAAGTTTAGAGATTCTGAAGAGGGCTATTTTGATGCGATTCTTATGGATATTCAGATGCCGAAGATGAATGGTTATGAGGCTACTAAGGCAATTCGTGAGCTTCCTGAGGGTGCTGGAAAGAAGGTTCCAATTTTGGCGATGACTGCTAATGCGTTTGATGAAGATAGGCAGAATGCGCTGGATGCGGGAATGAATGGACATATTGCGAAGCCGATTGACCAGGAGGAATTGGTTGAGAATTTGAAGAGAGTTTTTAGTGAGAGAGGTTAGGAGACTGTTGGATTAAGGTTTGGGGGGAGTTTGAGTTTCTGTTTTTTGAGGAGCTTGAGTCCCTGGTTTTGGGAGTTTTTCGTTTCTGGTTTTGGGGAGTTTGAGTTTTAGGAAAATTTGAGTTGAGGAGATTATTATGGAATTAAGGGAATATTTGGACAGAGGAGTTAGTCCTTTTCATGTTGTGAAAACAGTTACTGATAGGCTTAGAGAAGAAGGTTTCGAAGAAATTAAATATGGAGATCAGAAGGAACTTAAGGTTGGACAGGGATATTTTGTTTCGCCTTTTCCTACCATGGCGTTCGCATTTTTTGTTAATCCTAAGGGGAGTGGCTTGCATATTGGGCTTGCTCATACAGATTCGCCTTCATTCTTGTTGAAACCGAATCCAGAGATGCCAGAGGAGCCATATTTACGCGTGAATGTTGAACC
>JAILNN010000143.1 GCA_024691565.1 Lachnospiraceae bacterium
TTCTTGCTATGTTTGCAATCGTATTAAACAGATGTTTGAAAGATATATTGATACGATTTTTTACATGTGGAAGAAGGATAAGGACTTTAAAGAGAAGTTTAAGAATTGTAAGGGCTTTTGTACCTGTCACTATGGCCTTCTGTATGAAGCTGGAAGAGAGAAGCTTGGTAATGGATATGCTGAGTTTCAGGAGACCTTGAATGATGTCTACTTTACTAATATGGAGAGAGTAAATGGAGATATTTCTTGGTTTATTGATAAATTTGATTATCGTAATGCGGATGCTGATTGGAAGAACTCGAGAGATGCCCTTCCTAGAGGTATTATTAAGCAGGACCATACATTTGTTGAGTAGGAATAATTGGTGTTTGTGGGAGTAATCATTTTTGTGGGAGTAATTAGTTTTTGTGGGAGTAATACGAAAACAGGAGGATAATTAAAATGGCTAGAATAGCTATGACTCCACCGATGGGGTGGAATAGTTGGGATTGCTATGGAGCAGGCGTTACCGAAGATATAGTTAAGGCAAATGCTGATTATATGGCAAGTAAACTTAAGAATTATGGATGGGAATATGTGGTTGTTGATATTCAATGGAGCGTTGCTAGTGCAGTTAACCATGAGTATTCTCAATTTAGTGATTTTTGTATGGATGAATATGGAAGACTTATTCCTGCTGAGAATAAGATCCCTTCTAGCGCTGGTGGAAAGGGATTTAAGCCGCTTGCTGATTATGTTCATTCACTAGGCCTTAAGTTTGGAATTCATATTATGAGGGGAATTCCTAGAATGGCTGTTTACAATAAATGTAAGGTTTTAGGTAGCTTCGAGGGTAAGGAATATATGGCTTCGGATGCTGCTAATGCTTATGATATTTGTGAGTGGAATCCAGATATGTATGGAATTAAGACAGATTCACCTGCTTCTCAGCTCTATTATGATAGCATATTTAAGTTATATGCCGAGTGGGGAGTTGACTATATTAAGATTGATGATATTGCTCGTGACTATCCGGTTAAAGAAGTTGAGATGGTTGCTAAGGCACTTAAGAATTCTGGTAGAGAAATGGTTCTTTCCCTTTCACCAGGACCTGCTAAGCTTGAGGAGGCTGAGCATCTTAAGACACATGCTAATATGTGGAGAATCACTGATGACTTCTGGGATCAGTGGGAACTTCTTTATGCGATGTTTGAGAGGGCTGAGAAGTGGTGCACTCATTCTGGTCCTGGTCATTGGCCGGATGCTGATATGCTACCAATTGGTGCGCTTAGAATGGATTATCCTGAAGGAAAACATGAGACAGGCTTTACTGAGGAAGAGCAGAAGACTATGTTTACCCTTTGGTGTATTATGCGTTCTCCAATGATGATGGGCGGAGATATGGTTCATAATGATGAGTTTACAGAGAAGCTTCTTACAAAGGCGAGCATTCTAGAGATGCTTACTAAGGGACGTTCTTCTCATCAGGTATATAAAAGAAAAGAGAATGATTCTGAGGTTATTGTTTGGAGTGCTGTTTGTTCAGAGGGCGGAAAGTATCTGGCAGTGTTTAATACTGGTGAAAAGGATGCTGAATTCAGTGTCTCTCTTGAAGAGTGTGAGGTTGAGTATTTTGTTAAGAGTCTTGACCTTTGGAATGAAAAAGAGATTACAGTTTCAGATGGTATTCTTAAAGCCTGTGTTAAATCACATGGTGCTGCATGCTATAAATTTTATTAATAATATGACAGATGAAAGGGTGTTTGTATGGAATTTTTACTTAAGGTAGTTCATAGTAAGATGTTTTTTAATGTGGTTGTTAGTCTTATAATTATTTTGATTGCTATGATTGTGTGGTCAATTTTTAAGAGGGCTTATAATACACATGTTAAGAAAAAGCTTTTGAATCAGGAACTTGCAGGGAATCTAGGGACAGTCACTACCTTGTTTTACGATATTTTTAAGGTTATTGTTATCCTTATTACAGTTCTATTAGTGCTACAAATTAATGGTATTAATGTATCCTCATTATTTGCTGGACTCGGAATTGCCAGTGCTGTGATTGGTCTTGCGCTTCAGGATTTTTTGAAGGATGTTATCATGGGAATTCATATTATGACGGATGATTTCTTTAGAATTGGTGATGTAATTTCTTTCCAAGGAACTGAAGGAGTAGTTATTTCTTATAATCTTAGAACCACTAAAATTAAGGGAATCTTATCTGAGGGCATTATTACTATTTGTAATAGAAACATTTCTGTTGTGGAGAAATGCTCAGGAATTAATGACTTAAATATTGCTCTTTCATATGAAGAGGATATTAAGCATGTTATGGAAGTTCTTAAGAATGCCGGAAGTAAGATTTCTGAAATTGAGGGAGTGGAAGGATATGAATACCGTGGAATCCAGGAGTATTCTGATTCAGCACTTATTCATCGTATTAGATATAATTGTCCTCCGGATAAGAAACTATCTACAAGAAGAAATGTTTTAACTAAACTTTATGAGATTCTTCAGGAGGAGGAAATCTTTATTCCTTACAACCAGATGGATGTTCATCTTGATGGAATTAGTATTAAATAGGTCTTCTAAAAAATGACGAAACAATAAAATGGTAATAAACTTAATTGTGACTTTTTTATGAAAATTTTATTTTTCATTGAATTGACACAAAATAAATGATATACTTATTTTGTGAGAGAGCGAACTTTCAAGGCAAATACGTGATGATACATTATGTACATTTATGTGTTTGCCTTTTGTTGTGTTTTCTTTAGGGTTTCTAGAATTATATTATAAACATGAAGAGGAGAAGAAAGACTATGAAAAGACTTAGGAAACGTGTACTTTCTTGGCTTTTAGCACTTGCTATGCTCGTGACTGGATTTTATGTTCCAGGTGAAGTGCAGGAAGCTAAGGCAGCAGGAACAGATGTTACTGTAAGTATTGGGTCACCGGTTCTTCATACTGATGGAGACGAATATTATTATACTTTTGATAATATTTCATTTACAGGTGATGGAAGTGATCATATTTTGAATGTTTCATTACAGTTTTCATCTATTGCTACAAGAGATGAAGATATAATTCAGATTGACAGTTCATCTTATGGAACAGACACTGGTTTTGAACTTGTTCAAAAGACAATTGATAGAAATACACATAAGATTATTAATGCTGAGGATGAGGAAAATCCTCCAAAAGCTGATGAATGGGCTGATTATATTAAGAATAATGTAAAGTTTTATGTTTCTGATAATGAAACAATTAAAAAGGTTACAGTTTCAGCTGATGCAACAGTTAAGTATAGCAACGATTGGAACCTAATTGAATATAATTCAAACAATGGACATTACTATGAGCTTGTAAATGTTGAGAGTGGTGTTACATGGGAGACAGCAAGCAACAATTCCCATAATGTGGATAATTTTGCAAGTGGTCAGGGAACATATGAGTCTTACCTTGTTACAATTACAAGTGAAGCTGAGAATGCATTTGTTTATACAATTTGTGATTGGTCAACATGGATTGCGACATCTTGTGATGAGGAGTATGCATTCTTTACAGATGGTAAAGTGGGATATGATCAGGTAAAGAATAGCAGTGGAGAATATGTTGATTTAAGTGGACTTACAATTAAAGATCTTGTTGGAACAGTTAGTTATTATGACTGGGGTAAGTCTAGAAACTGGATTTATACTGATGGACCAGAAGCTGGAAAGATTATGACTTATGGTACTACGCAATATGGTGATGAAAATACAATGGTTATGAGACAGGAAGGTTATTCAGAGGTAAATGAATCAACTGGATATACTCTTCTTGGTGCTATGGTTGATAATTTTAACAACTGGGCTAATGGTACTAGTTGGAATGCAAAAGATAGTGATGATAATTATATTAATAGATTCCATACTACAGATTTAAGTGATACCAGCGGAAATGAGCCTAATAATTCGGGTAATGAACGCTATATGTGTTTGTACTCACATCAAGATGGAAAAGATACTAGATGGGTTATTCCAAGTATGTGGAATGATTTTAACAAAGATAATGCCACTGTAGTTAAATCATATATTATTGAGTATTCACCAATCGATACTACGATTGAAGATCCTGTTAATCAGGATGTGGTTGTTCTTAATAAGGTATCACCTTATGATATTACAGGTGGTAACCTCAATATTAGTACTTTTAAGTCAGGAACTGAGATTGAAGTAGTTAACGTTGAGGATGATTGGTATAAATATGATGTTGATGTTGATAGCAATGTAACATATCAGTGGCAGATTAGTGATACTGAATATGGCGGATATACTGATATTGATGGTGCTACAAGTAAGACATATACACCAACTTCATCTGATGTTGGTAAATACATCAGAGTAAAGATTACTGGTAATGACGATGTGATTGATGGTAGTGATCACGGATTCCAGGGTATTGTTTATCTTAGTGGAACAGGTGAAGAGAGTTCTGCAAATATCATGGAAGACTATGGTATCACAGAAGATGCAGCTAAAACTAAGGCTTCAAATGATGCGCCTGGTACACTTGTTGAGGCTGGTTCTGATGCTACAATAAAAGCTGATCCTATTATCTATGTTTCAGAAGATGATGTTGCTACAATTACAGCTAATGATATTATTACAACGGCTGATACTAAAGCTACTGATGCAACAGGAGCTGATAATACAGCTGATACAAAGATTTCAACTAGTGATATTGAAGATGTGCAGGATCTTACAACTGGAGAAGAAACTACAGTTACTTTGATAAACGGAGCTGATGATTCAGTTACAGATGATGTAAAGGTAGTAGTCTTTGATGAGGCTGATACTGATACAGATACTGAAGGGAACACAACTGCAATTGCTGCTAATGATTATACTATTTCAGTTTCAGAAGCTAAGGCATTCTTAAATTTAACTGATGCTGAGCAGAGAACTTCTTCAGTTCAGTCTTCTGGTGCTAGTGCACTTTTAAATGGTGTTAGTGTTGATACTTCAGAAATTCAGTTAACAGATAATACTATTGGTACTGTTCCTGGAAAATATACAGCAACCTATAAATATGGAGATAGTACAGTTACTGTAAATGTTACTGTATTGTCAGATGAGACAAACCTTGATGTTGATCCAACAGATCCTAATAATTCTGATAATAATGATAAGATTGATGGACCTACGAAGGATGATACAAAGACAACAGAAGATGAAGATTACTATAGAATCTATGTTCCAAATGATCAGGATGAGATTCTTCTTACACCAGATACTACTACTTTAGTTGGTACAATTACTAATGTTACGGTTGATTCAGTTGATAAGACAAGCACAATGGGTACAGATGGAGAGATTACAGCTACAGTACCTACAGATCCTACAGATTCAGTTTTTGTTACTTATACTGTAAAAGCTGAAAATGGTGATACACACCTTTATACTTATGAGGTTTCAAGATTAGAGCCTTCTGATGTTGATCTTACTACAGATCCTGAGGATCCTAATAAAGAAGACCATCCAGATGCACCAGATCCAGTTGAAACTCAGACACATGATGATGTAATTAATACTACTAGTGATGTAGTTTACAGAACAGTTTATGTTCCTTATGAGACAACTTCTCTTAAGATGAATCCTGAGTGGGATGAAACAGAGGTTGCTTCAGTGGTTGGAACTAAGGATACAACAAGTACTTCTACAGTATCAACTTATAATGATACAACAAGAACAGTTTCTGGTCTTGAAGTTAAAGATAATAATACAGTTATTAAGTATGTTGTAACTGGTAATAATGGAAATACAAGAACATACTATTATACAATTATTAGAGAAAAAAATTCTGCTAGAGAGCTTACTGAAGATCCTATTGTAGATGAGGTTGAAGATAAGGCGCCAGATACGTATACACCAAAGGATCCTACAGTTGTTGTTGATACTCCACAAGACGGGGACAATGATGATACAAAAGATAATACTGTTAGAAAAACAGTTACAGTTGATAGTCAGACAACAAGTGTAGATTTAATGGTAGAGGCTACAGAGGGAACTATTACAAGTGCAACTGTTACAGATGGTCCTGGAACACTTACAAGAGATGTGAGTGATGGTAATACAAAAGATGTAGCAACAGTATCAAACCTTTCATCTGATGAAGATACAGTTGTAACATATGTTGTAACTGCTGATAATGGAGATAAGACAACTTATATTTACACAATTGTTAGAGAAGATCCATCTGATGTTGAACTTACAACAACTCCAGAAGATCCTGAAAAGGCTGATCATCCAGATGCAAAAGACCCAGTTGAGACAGATGCACCTAGTCAGACAGGAGATAAGGATGATCCTGCAAATACAACAGTTAGAAAGATTGTATATGTTGATAATGAAACAACAAGCGTTGCATTAAATCCAGCTGTTAATGGAGATGGAACTCTTACAAGCGCAACTGTTACAGATGGTCCTGGAACACTTGGAAATGATAAATCAACGGTTTCTGGTCTTCAGGTTACAACTAACGATACAGAAGTAACTTATGTTGTTACTGGTGATAATGGAAATACAATTACTTATATTTACACAATTATAAGAGAAAAGTCTGATGAGACATTCTTAGAGGCTGATCCTAGTGATCCTACAAATCCTGGTAATAATAATAAGATTGATGGACCTACGAAGGATACAACAAAGACAACAGAAGATGAAGATTATTATAGAATTTATGTTCCTAATGATCAGGATGCAATTCTTCTTACACCAGATAATACTACTTTAGTTGGTACAATTACTAAGGTTACAGTTGATTCAGTTGATAAGACAAGCACAATGGGTATAAATGGAAGTATTACAGCTACAGTACCTGAAGATGATACAAAATCAGTTATTGTTACTTATACAGTAACAGCTGAAAATGGTGATACACACCTTTACAAATATGAGGTTTCTAGAGTTCCTGCTTCAGATGTTAATCTTACTACAGATCCTGAGGATCCTGATAAGGAAGATCATCCAGATGCACCAGTTCCAGTTGAAACCCAGACAACTGATGATGTAGCTAATACTACTAGTGATGTAGTTTACAGAACAGTTTATGTTCCTTATGAGACAACTTCTCTTAAGATGAATCCTGAGTGGGATGAAACAGAGGTTGCTTCAGTGGTTGGAACTAAGGATGATACAAGTACTTCTACAGCATCAACTTATAATGATACAACAAGAACAGTTTCTGGTCTTGAAGTTAAAGATAATAATACAGTTATTAAGTATGTTGTAACTGGTAAG
>JAILNN010000154.1 GCA_024691565.1 Lachnospiraceae bacterium
GGCTTTTTAGGGTTTTGAGCCTTAATCTTAAAGGTAAGTTTAACCTTCTTCTTAGCCTTAACTTTAACCTTCTTTTTCTTAGCTTTAAGTTTCTTAGTAGGGTTCTTAACCTTAACTGTAATAGCCTGAGTAGTAGCACCGTTCTTAACAGTAATCACTGTCTTAGCACCACGAGTAGCCTTCTTAGGAACGCTAATTGTAATTATAGAATCACTTGTAACATCGACTGTAGCAACTTTTTCTTTAGCAGTAGTAGCCGTAGCCTTAACACTCTGTCCAGAAGCATTTGTAGCCTTATATGAAACTGTTCCAGTCTTACCAGGAGCAATAACAATCTTCTTCTTAGCAACTGTAAGAGACTCACCACTTGCTGCATTAGCTGCGCTAGCAGATGCAGCTTTTGCAGCTTTAATTTGCTCTATAACATCTTTGTTACCTGTAGGATCAAGCTTCTCTAAAGCCTCTTCTTCAGATACTTCTTCAATCGACTTAATTCCATATCCATAGCTGTCAGCTTTTTCATTACCGAAAAGAAGGAAGGTAGCTGTATCACCAGGTAAGAGAAGTGTGTGCTCTGTTTTACCGTTAAATACAAATTCCTTATCGGTATTATAATCTGTAGCGCTCTCAGTAATCTCTTCACCATCAACCATTGAATGATACTTAGCAGAACTAGAAGTAATTTCTACATAGTTACCATTAGCATCAATAACATGAAGTTTTTCCTCAGAAAGCATAGACTGGCTATCAAAGGTAATCTTAATATACTTAGCACCAGCAACCCTATAGCTCTGGACATCACATCTAGCATCAAAAGGATGAGGAATGCTTGGAAGTGATGAAGAAAGGTTAAGTTCAGGAATAACTCTAATTCCGCCCTTAGTAACATCAACATCTTTAAGTCTAAACGCCTTATCAACACCATTTGTAACATCAGAAACCTTAACAGCATATTTCATCTCAACATAGCCATTCTTAAAGTCATCTGCTGTATATGAAACATCTGCAACTGCAGTACTAAATGAAGTTCCACCTTCACCAATATTAGAAAATGTCTCTGTAGTAGTATCAAATTCATACCACTTGTAATTATATGTAACATCTGTAGCCTGATTATTGCAAACAAGCTCTAATTTAACATTATCACCCTTTCTAACATAAAGCTGGTTAGATTTAAGTGAGTAAGAAGGAGTAATTTCAAATGTATAATACTGAACTTCTCCTCTAGTATTAACAACACATCGATACTTACCGTAATCAGCCTTTTTAAGACCATTGATTACATATTGACCATTTGTTGCACCAACAATATCAACATACTCAGCTTCCTTATTATTAGGATCAGTAATACTATTATTATATCTATATTGATATTGTAAATTCAATTCATCAGGATCAACAAGTTTACTCCACTGATAGTGGATTTCCTCGCCAGCATCAGCTGTCGCGTTAACGTACATTGTAAGATTACCGCTCGCATCAGCAATAGGGTACTCAGAACTTGCAGTTGTTGAAAGATGAGTATTCACATAAACATAGAAATATGCATATGTTGTTTCAGCTGCTGTTGTAATTTCACAACGATAGTAACCAAGGTCATCCTCTGTAACACCCGAAATAACAAGGGTAGAATCATCTGAATAAACTTCCTGATTATAAATCTTATCTTCTGTTTCTAGTGCACTAATATCATATCTTGTCCAAATACCAGCCTCAGTAGCTTTATACCAAGTGTATGAAATTGCATTCTCGTAGCCAGAAGCAGCTGTAGCATCAGTAACTAAAGAAGCTGTACCATTAAAGGTTGTGCTAACTCCCTTAACTTCACCATATTGAATAGCTCCATAATCAACTTCCAAACCACTAGACTTATCAAGACGGAAGTTCATAAACACTCTAGTACCATCTTCGTTTTCAACCATAACAACATAGTATCCAAAGCTCTCATCAACAATTCTTTCTACTGTATATGAATTAGAATTAGCCTCACCAACACGAGTAAATCCAGTAAGTGAACTTTCATATTCTGAATTACCATGATACCAAGTGTATGTAAGCTTCTGTCCAGTAGAAGATTTAGCATTTATACCAAATGTAGCACTTCCACCAAGGACACCCGGCTGATTAACAGCAATTCCATCCATAAGCTCAATAGTAATCTCATCTTCAGTACCTTCAAGAAGGCCAACCTCATATGTAAGACAAGGTGCTCCATTTTTGTAAGCAACAAGAATGTAATCTGTATAATCATTATCACCAACATTATCAATAGTAAGATTTCTCTTATTAGCTCCCGGAATCATAATATATCTATCACCGTTAGCCATATAATTACCATATTCTTCACTATAATAAACATTCTGAGGAATAAAGTAGCTATTATAATATGAATAAGCATCTATACTCTCAGCATCATCAGGATAATTCATATACCACTGATATGTAATTGTCTCACTATCTTCATGAGTAACATTAGGACCAAGTTCTACGCTCTTTCCTTTAACTGCATATCTGGTTTCCTTAGATTTATCAAATGTAAGACTAGTGTAACCAGCTGTATAGAACACTTCAGACCAAATCTTCTTAGTTCCATCAGCCTCAGTATAGGTCGCTGTAGCAATCAAGTAACCATAATCAGAAGTCTTCATAGAACTAATATCATATGTAGCATTAGTTGCACCAGAAATTGGCTCAAGATACTCTGCTGTAGCATCACCCTCAGGATTATTTTTATCCGATCTATACCACTGATACTGAATCTTAGAGGTATCAATATTTTTCTCGTTTGTAACAAAACGAACTCCATATGAAGCAGAATCACCAATCTTCTTAATCTGATTCTTAGCAGTTGTAGCCTCAAGAGTAGCCTCAAGATAAGGTCTAACCTCGAAAATAAAATCTTTAGATTGCTGCTCAACACTACTAACTGTACCACCCTCAAGTGAGCTAGTCACTTCATAAGAAACAACACATTTATATGCTCCATATGAATCATTATCAACAGTAAATGAATAATTTTGGCTCTCTTCACCAGTAATCTGAATCCAACCAGTTTCAACTCCATCAATTTTTGAATAAGCCAAATCAGAAAGTTCTTCTTTATCAACATTAGCAACATCAACACCCTTATACCATGTATATTTAGCATTTGTTTCAGAATCAAACTGAATATCAGGTGTCATTGTAACCTTATCACCATTATCTTTAAAGAACACTGTTGTTGAGTCATCATAGAATGATGTATCTGCTGGAGTTCTTAGGTACATAATAACCTTAGCAGAATTTACGCCATCCGAAACAACCGCTCTATAAACACCATAGTCTTCTTTAGCAACAGCGCTAATCTGATATGTCTTACCAGTAACAACTTCGCCAGCATCATCTAAAATATCTTCAAATTCAGCGCTTTCCAAATTAAGCTTCTGCCAGTTAACCGTAATTGGATAAGCAGACTCATCTTTATTAGAAGCAAAAACAGAAAGGCTAGCAGACTTACCAACAGCTGCATAAACATCATTATTCTTAGCATAAGCAAGAAGATTTGTATCACCAATTACCTTGTAATAAGAATTAACAGTACTTGTAACAGTATTACTACTCTCATCTTCATATGAATACTCGATAACGCAAGGGTAAATACCTTCAGAACTAACAGTGTATGATCCTGATGCAGTATCGTCCTTAATATAGTAATCATAAGATGCAGCAGTGTATGAGCAAACTAACTTACCCTCACTATCTTTAGCTAAATCATATGTGTACTCGGTAGGAATTGCAATATAATCTGTACCCTTAGTCAAACCATTAGTATCAGCTTTAGAACAAGGCTTAAACCATGTATATGTAGCATTAACACCCTCTGGAAGACTTTCACCCGGATCAAGTGTCACACTACCATCTGTCATGTAAACAATATTAGGATCATTATAATCAGTTCCAGTTGTACCAAAGCCCTGAACCTTAATAGTAAATTTATAAACATAATACTCTTCAACACCATCTGCAGTGGCAGCCACTGTCAAATAATATGTAAGTGTTTTACCAACATCAGAGTTCACAACAGTAAAAGTATACTCACTCTCATCTAAATTTTCATTTAAAACACTAGTCTCCTTATCAGCTGCATAAGACTTATCCTTTGTCCAATAATACTGCAATGAATAAGCATCACTTGCTGTAGCCTCAGCGTAAAGAGTAACTATATCGCCAGCATTTACATCAGCGTTTAATCTTGTTGTCTTTTCATTTTCAGAATCAGTAGAAAGCTTAATTCCAACATCCTCTAAGTTATAATCACTCTCAGGTGAAATGGTAAATGAAACTTCCTTCTCTGTAGTTCCACCATCTTCAAAATAACCTGTAATAACACACTTGTATTTAGTCTTGTAGGTTTCATCAGTATAATCTACTGAATAAGCAGAAGCCTGCGCATCAGGAACGACTGTCTCATTACCTTCACCATCAATCTCATACCATGTGTAATCAACAGTATATATGTCAGTAACAACATTTGTTAAAGCAACTGCCATCTTAGCCTCAGAACCGATGGCAACTGAAAGATCAGTATTTTCAGAATCAACACCAACATCAAAGCCAATCTTCTGGTACTTATAATCAATATTCATCTCTCCAAGATATCTTTTTCCGTAATAAACACTTCCAGTCGCTTTGAACTTTCTAACGTAATCTCTCACTCCATCGCCATCAACATCAATCATAACTTGAACAGTCTTATTTAAATCATCGCTATTAGTTTTAATATCATACGATAAAGGACCCAAAATAGCCTTGCTATGACCACTACTATCATAAGCTGTAATGGTATAGTTTTTTATTGTAGGATAATTAACTGAATAATATGAATAATATGCATATCGGAAAAAAGTATAAGGATTAACGGGATCATCATAAGTAGGATAATTTCCATTCTTACCCGATTCAATCTTTGCATCGATATCAGCAGCAGGATATGTACGTGTAACAGTCCTCTTAAGAATAGTATCATCAATTATATATGAGCTATATTCATCATATAAAACATCAGCTAATTTCGTATTACCTTTATTTGTATAAACCCTATGAAAATCGGCAGAATATGTAAAATTCGTGCCCTCTGAAGAATTTACACTAATAATATCTGCCTGAGTAATTGTAATCGCACTTGTAAAAGGATCATCATAATACTGACGATTTTCCTTAGTATAGATTACACCTTTGACGAATTCTACACGATAATCCTCATAATAGTAATCATATTCATTTGAAAAATTCTTATCATAATCTGGAATTACAGCGTAAAAACGATTATTTGTACCATTCTTACCAAGCTCATCATTACTATCTGTTCCATAGGTTTTCTCTTCAGAACTAGTCTTAATTAATTCTTTTTTTCCATCCTTTGAACCATAATAATTTGTAACAAGCTTAAAAGTAATCTGATATGGATAATCACCTGAATCAGTCACAAAACTACGAAAAGTCTTTTTATCATCATATTTATATGGATAATAAGCTTTCATAAACTGAACCCACGCATCATTATCATATTCATCGTATTCATTCGAACGGAAACTCGCAATAAAATAACGCGCAAACTCACTACCCTCTTCAACATCAATATTGTAATTGCCAGGAGTTCCTGTGAATGAAGCTTTATATGTCAAATCAGTTTTATTTGAAATTTCATAATAATCGGTATCTACATAGACTAATGCACTAGTATTAGCGCTAGCCGCCGAAGCTTCCTCCACAGTTTCCACTCCCAGAAAGTTTCCAGGAACACTTGTAAAAGCAAGAGCAAAGGCTGTTAAAAACGATAAAGCCTTAGAAAAACGTTTTTTCTTGCCAATTTTAAAATGCTTCTTTTCTTTCATAATAAACATTTGGTTCTTAAGAATAATCAGCCTTTCCAAAAGAATACTCTTAAAGAACCTCCTCCTTTCCGTTTATTTAATGTTGTAAAATTTATTGCATAGATGGTTAAATAATAACACATCTCAAACATTTTCGCATCATCCAAAATGATTAGATAGAATAATTCCATTAATCATATAAAATTTCCTCGTATCACATATTCTCGTAACAAACATAGCTAATATCATTATAATATATAAAAAATAAACTGTAAAATAAAAATTCATTAAGACTTTATTTCAAAAATATGTTATCATAGAGAAATGTATAATCTTTTTACATAGATTTTACATTCATTTAACTTGGTTTTTAATTTAAGCATTTATATTTTACATGCCGGATGAATTTTTTACATCGTCCACTAAAAATGTATATAAGTTAATTAATAATATAAAGGAGACATTTATGAACGTTTTATCATTTTTAAATCTATTCGGCGGAGTCGGACTCTTCTTGTTCGGTATGAGCCTCATGGGAGACTCTCTCCAGAAACTCGCAGGAGGAAAGCTCGAAAAAATTCTAGAAACTCTAACTACCAGTAAGAAAAAAGGTGTAGGTGAAGTAAAAGGCTGGGCACTCGGAACAGGTGTAACTGGAATAATCCAAAGTTCAGCAGCAACTACTCTAATGCTTATTGGTTTCGTTAACGCAGGAATCATGAAGCTATCACAGGCAATCCCTGTAGTATTCGGAGCTAACGTCGGAAGTACCTTCACAGCTCAAATCCTAAGATTAGGTGATTTAGGTTCAGGAAACCTAGTACTTCAGCTTCTCAAGCCATCATCATTCGCACCAATGCTTCTCGCAGTAGGAATGGTCGTAGTAATGGCAACAAAGAAGAAAAAGAATAATAAGAGTGCAGATATAGCCGGAATCATGATAGGACTCGGTCTTCTCTTCTATGGTATGACATTGATGGAAGAAGTTTTCGCACCACTCAAAGATTCACCATCTTTCCAAAAACTCTTCACATCATTCAACAACCCATTAATCGGAATATTAACAGGTATTCTTTTAACAGCCGTAATCCAGAGCTCATCAGCAGCTGTTGGTATCTTACAGGCACTTTCAGCATCAGGAAGCGTAACCTATGGAATCGCTCTTCCATTCATCCTAGGACAGAACATTGGTAAATGTATGCCAATCATCCTCGGAGCAATCGGTGCAACAAAGAAAGCAAAAAGAGTATCAATCAGTTATATACTTTTCAACGTATTCAGTACAGTAGGATTTGCAGTCCTCATTTATGGACTACACTATACAGTAGGCCTAAAAGTCTTGAGTAATGTAGTAAACAGAGGTGATATCGCAAATGTACATCTCGGAATCAACCTTATAACAAGTTTAGTCCTACTTCCATTCTGTAATCAGATTGCAAATATGACAGGTAAACTCACAAAAGACAACGAAGAACCAATCGAGGACGAAGAGCTTCAGAAGCTTGATGACAGACTCTTAGAAACACCAGCGGTTGCACTCCGTCAGTGTATCAACCTCATCAACCTTATGTGTGACAAGGTAGTTGAAAACTTTAACCTCTCAACAGGGCTCTTAAAGAAATACGATGAAAGCGTATTCACAACACTCGACAAAAACGAATCCTTCCTCGACAAATGTGAAACCGCTCTATCAGCTTATATAATTCGAATCGACAGAAAAAGTATCGCAAGAGACAATAAATTTGAAGTATCAAAGGTACTAAACTCAATTGGAGATTTAGAGCGAATCGGCGATTACTGCATGAATATAGCCTACGTCTCACAAAACAACCAAGAAGAAAAGATAGTCTTCACAAAAGCAGGACAGACAGAAATTGATACCATAGTATCAGCAACAAAATATGCAGTAGAAACCATGGTAGACGCATTTAAAAACGATGATAGTGAAAGCGCAATCCGTGTAGAACCGCTCTCAACAACCATCAACAACTTAAAAGAAGTTGTAAAATCAAACCATGTAGAACGTCTCCAAAATGGAACCTGTAGTATCAAGGCAGGTGTAGCACTCTTCGACTTAATGAATGCGTTCGAGCGAATCGGAGGACACTCAGCAAACATCGCACTCCATACAATAAAGAGGACACGTGGAGACAGAAGTTTCGACGAAATGCATGGACACACAAGGGATACAAACAGTGAAGAATATAAAGCACTTGAAAACTACTACTTCACAAAATATATGGATCCAATTGTTAATAGAAAGCTAACCGATGAAGATTATGAAGAATATATTCCAGAAAAGGTAGAAAGCGAAAAGGAAGAAAGAATAGCTGAAAAGATTTCCAAGAAATACGCTGAAACAAAAGACAAAAGAGGAAAAGATTTAAAAGAAAAGAAAAAAGAAATAAAAGAAAAAAGCGAAAAGGTCATCAAAGAAAAGAAAGAAAAAGTCAACAAAGTAAAAAATGACATACACGAAAAGAAAGAAAAAATCGACAAAACAAAAAATGACCTACACGAAAAGAAAAATACAAAAAAAGAAAAATCAAACAAAAACAAAAAATAAACTTGAGGTAATGCCATGACAAATATTTATATTGTTGAAGACGATACAAATATATTAGAAATCGAAAGCTATGCCTTAAAAAGTAGCGGTTATGAGATAATGGGATTTGAAAACTCCTCTTCCTTCTTCAAGCAGCTAGAAAAAAAGGTTCCAAACCTAATCTTACTAGACATAATGTTACCAGATGAAGACGGACTATCAATCCTAAAGAAGCTCCGCAAAAGCCCAGAAACCGAGCATATTCCAATAATAATGGTAACTGCAAAATCCACAGAGATAGACACAGTAAAAGCTCTAGATCAAGGTGCAGACGACTACATAACAAAGCCATTTGGTGTAATGGAATTAATATCAAGGGTAAAGGCACTGCTAAGACGTAGCGGAAATATATCAAAAACAGAAATAATAAGCTTAGAAGAAATAGAGATAAAACCAGAAAGCAGAACCTGCGAAGTAGATGGAAAGCTCATCGATCTAACCTTCAAGGAATATGAACTACTAACGCTACTCTTAAAGAACGCAGGAATAGTAATGAAGAGAGACCTGCTAATGGACCGCATCTGGGGAATCGATTTCGACGGCGAATCCAGAACCCTAGACATGCACATAAAAACCCTAAGACAAAAACTAGGCGACTCAGGAAGCCATATCCACACAGTAAGAAATGTAGGATATATAGCAAAATAAAAGAAAAAATAACAAAAAACAATCACAAGAAGTGAGACTTATTGCAAACAACTAGCCTACCACCAAGGAGGGAACCATGAAAAGAACCATAAATGCTCAAATCATGTTAATAGTTACAATAGCAATAGTTCTCACTTCTATTCTTTGTACTCTAGCTTACTACAAGGTATTCAGGGAAGAAGTAATAGAAGACCTAAAGGCATATACAAATCTCCTCGCAGAAACAGATTTTGTTAATGGGGATTCAAGTTCAGAGGACAATCTAGAGTCAGAAAATAGCACAAGTTCAGAAAATAGTCTTGAGTCTGGAAAGTCACACTACAACTTAGAAAAAATACAATCATATGCCGATAATTTATCAAAGGCCGGCATAAGAGTAACAATAATAGAAAGCGATGGAGATGTAATCTTCGATAACGTAGCAGACATAAGCGAACTAGAAAACCATAGAGACCGTGCAGAAATAGCTGATGCCTATGAAAAAGGAGAAGGCTCAAGCATCCGCCGCTCTTCCACAATCAATCGATCAAACTTCTACTACGCAGTCCGCCTAGACGACGGAAGTATCCTAAGAACCGCAAAAGAAACCAGTAGTATCTTCAATATCTTCGGACATGCTTTTCCACTAGTAGTAATATTTGCCTTCATCTTAATAGGCGTATGCTACATAATAAGCCATTTCCTAACGAAAAGCATTTTAAAACCAATCGAAGATCTCTCAAAAGATATCTCATCCTTCCCAGATAAAAATGAAGAATCAACAAAACAGATATATAAAGAATTAAATCCAATACTCCTTCATATAAGGGATCAACATGCAGACATTGTAAAAAGTTCAAAGATAAGACAAGAATTCACTGCAAATGTATCACACGAGTTAAAAACCCCACTAACATCCATTTCAGGCTATTCAGAACTAATCGAAAACGGAATGGCAACGGAAGAAGACACAATAAAATTTGCAGAAGAAATACATAGAAACTCAGATAGATTACTAGTACTAATAAACGATATATTAAGGCTAGCAGAGCTAGACACAGCAAACGAAGAAGAACTCGCAACTCAAACTGTAGACCTAAACATAATAGCACAAACATGCCAGGCAATGGTAGAACCAAGTGCAGATAAACACGGAGTAACAGTCACAGTAGAAGGAAGCGAAACCCTAGTAAAAGCAAATAAGACAATGATGGAAGAACTAATATATAACCTATGTGATAATGCAATTCGATACAATAAAAAGGGAGGGCACGTCTGGATAACAACCAAAGACAACACTCTCACTGTCGAAGACGACGGAATAGGAATATCAGAAAAGAACCAAAATCGAATCTTCGAAAGATTCTTCAGAGTAGATAAAAGTAGATCAAAAAAGACCGGCGGAACCGGTCTTGGATTAGCAATTGTAAAACACATTGTAGAAGTACACGAAGCAACAATGAATCTCGAAAGTAACGAAGGAAAAGGAACCAAAATAACGATAGAATTTCCAAATTAAAAATTTTGGCATCCAACCCAAAATCACTGCATTGCTGCTCAATTTAGTCATAAAAAGACCATCTAAACACTTAGGACATTCAATCCTTTTAGTCATCAAAAAGTGTCGTAGAGAAATAGCGCTCTGCTGTATCAGGAAGAACCGTAACAACGGTCTTACCCTTACCAAGCTTCTTCGCAAGCTGAATCGCAGCAGCCACATTAGTACCACTAGAAATACCGCACATAAGCCCCTCTTCTCTCGCAAGTCTCTTAGAAATATCAATAGCCTCCTCATCAGTCACCACATAAATATCATTGTAAATCGACTGATTAAGGATATCAGGAATAATACCATCACCAATACCCATCTGATAATGAGTACCAACAGTACCACCAGAAAGAATCGCAGCATTCTCAGGCTCAACCGCCCAAATCTCAATTTCAGGATACTGTGCCTTAAGAACCTCACCAATACCAGTAATCGTGCCACCAGTACCAATACCAGAGCAGAACCCATGAATAGGACCAGCAACCTGTTCCATAATCTCAAGCGCTGTATGATTCTTATGAGCCTTAATATTATTCATATTAGTAAACTGCTGAGGAACAAAAACCTTAGGGTTCTCT
>JAILNN010000180.1 GCA_024691565.1 Lachnospiraceae bacterium
ACAGTTGACGTTGGTGGCACAAAAACCCATAGCAAAGTCATTCCCTCGTATTCAATCTCTTCTATAGACAGATACAAGGTGGGTGACATTTTATCTGGGTTATTAAGCTGATTAACAAAGTTCTTCTTCATATCCTTAATCAGCTTCTTGTTAATACCTATTGGCTTTCCACCATCCTCAACCCCCATGATAATATAGCCACCATACCTGTTAGAAAATGAACACACAGTCTCATACACATCATCATGTATTCCATTCTGGCAAGCCTTATATTCGACCGTAATTTTCTCATCCTTCGTAAGAAGCTCTCTCATTTCTTCAATTGTCATATATAAACCAGCTCCTTCCATATTTTCGTTATTTGTAATCTATCTATTATTGATTCATAGCCATAATAATTAAATAGTTTTTGAAGATTTTATGATAATTCCATGCCGTTCCTACAGTATGAATGATGTATTTTGCAGGCAAATTATGTCCACCAATAATAACTGAAGGTCCATGATTAATAGCACCAATCTCATGACGTTTTGCAAGAAGCTTGTCTTTACCTGCAGCTTCACAGACAGCACTATCAATCCCTGCACCATATCCTAGCATAGGGTTCGCAGTGCTCACTATGGCATCTACATGCATTTTTGCAATGTCATTGCGGACTATTTGAAAAGGCCTATATTCACCATTCCTTACTTTCCTCCTATTCTCATAAACCTTTGGACCATTAATCCAGCTACATTAACAAAAAATGAATCGGACAATCTGGCTTTAGCCAGACTGTCCGGTCCCCTTATTTAACGCCTACCAGGATATGCTGGCAAGCATTTAGTGTTTAATTGTAAGTTCTAATTACATTTCTGCTATTGCAGCCTGTGCTGGCATTAAATAAACTAGGAGATTCTTCCTTTTTTATATTCAATTGTCTGTCTGGTTGACTAAAATCAGCCAGAACTGTACAGTCAATAGCACTTTCCGCTATATTAAGTTTCCACTCGAAACTTTCATCTGAAACTCTAATCTCATCAACAAATGCTTCAATAACTGATTCTGGGACTTCATTTTCCTTAAAATTAAAATCCTTTTCTAATGCTTCTTTTAATGCTTCTATCTTACTTTCTATATTGGTGTATAACTGATTTGATAATTTTCTAAGTCTTGTTAATTCATCATCATATCCAGCTATCTCTACATCAATAGCATTCGATTTTTCCTGAAACAGCTCTTTAGTTATTTCTTCATTCAGACGAAGTTCAAGTAATTTATCCTGCTTTACCTTTGCAACTGATATCTTATTCTTAGTTTCAGCAATCTCCAAATCTAAATCTTCGTTAGGATCTGGTTCCAAACTTCTCTCTAGTAAATCATTGGCAATTCGCAGAACATTATTTTTATCTGCCCAAAGAGTATCAAATATTTCCCGGGCCATTAATTGTAATTTCCATTCTTGAATTACAGGAGAAGTACAGATACCCTCTATACTAAGCCCTTTTTTCAATCTATGCTTAACAGTACCTGTAGCTTTTTGACCATAACACTGAAATGCATATTTTTTAGGCTGGTCTTTTTTTCCTGACCATACGATACGGTTAAAATTATGCCCACAGCTACATCTTAGTTTTCTTGTCCAAATCGTTTCCGAATGTCTATGACCTCTTGTTACACCATTCTTTGATTTTTGATGATGAGAAACACGAATCGCCTCAGCTTTCTGAAACATTTCCTTACTAATGATAGGTTCATGCTTTCCTTCTACTATAATTTGTTCGGCATCCCCATGATTATTTACTTTCTTTTGTTCCAAATAATCAGGAACATATTGCTTTCTGTATACTATTGTTCCACAATAAAACGGATTCCTAAGTATTCGGCTTATGTTAGGGGCACTCCATCTTGTAAGACCTGTAGATGTTTTTCTTTTCCTTCTTTCAAGCTCATCAGCAAGTTTTCTGGATCCATACCCTTCTATATATAATTCAAAAATCATTCTAACTGTTTCAGCCTGCTCTGGATTGATTACATATTCCTTGTTTACTCGATCATACCCAAGTATATTTCCATTCCCATAGGGTACAGCATTTTGAAATGAAACACGTTGTCCTGCCTTAACTCTTTGCGAAATCTTTTTACTTTCATTCTGAGCTAGAGTAGCCATAATTGTAAGACGAAGTTCTCCATCCTCATCGTTCATAGTCCAAATATTATCTTCGGTGAAATATACTTCCACACCTAATTTTTTAAGTTTTCTTGTCTCTTGAAGTGTATCTACGGTATTTCTAGCAAATCTTGAAACCTCACGTGTTACGATAAGATCAAAACTTCCTAGAGCTGCATCTTCCATCATTCTCATGAAGTTTTTTCTCTTCTTAACCGATGTACCAGTTATACCCTCATCAATATACCTATCAAACAATTCCCATTCAGGATGAAGCTTAAAAAGATTATCATAATACTGAACTTGATTCCCTAGTGCTGATATTTGAGCTTCGTGTTCTGTAGAAACCCTGGCATAAATAGCAACTTTCCTTCTTTCTTGTTTACTCGTCAATGGAATCTCCTTCTTTCCTAACTTCGTTATCATTATAACACTTTTTATCAGAAAAAGCCATATCTAATTTGATATTTTGTAAAACTTTTTCATAAGTCTTATCATCAATCATTTCTTCCTTATGAAGATTCTTAATTAAAGCGGATGCCATCATAAGATCTAATTTATAGCGATTCTCTGGCTCATTCAGCTTACGGTACACTCTCCCTATTGATTCAGACATAAATATTTTTTCTCTCCTTCCTTCCTATTTGCAGGTAGCAACACACAAAAGCCAATGTACTCCTATCTGCAAATAGTAAAAATAATTAATTACCGGTGGTTCTGGTTAGAAACCCACATAGGCCTTGCACCTTCCCCCTACCAAGGAGATCCTCTCGGAAAGTATCATTATGGAATGCAGTCGCAACCTGGAGATTACCACAATCTCTTTTTCTGCATGGATATTGTTCGCTCGTCACATAAGGATTCACACATTTGAATTACATTTATATATATAGGTTTCCAGCAGCTGTCACCTGCTTGTCAATGTGAGTCCTGGCGTATCTGCGGTCTAGCGCAATGCGAACTGCATCGGACGTCCGGCATTAATTCAATATTCAGTTGTAAAAATATCATCAGACTTTATCAGCCTAATAAGCACACAAGTATCCTTATGTGCTTAAGCAGAATGATAAGGGTCCCAATACTCAACTAATAAATAATATCAGGTTGTTAACCAGAGAATAGCTGTGCCCGAAAAAGGTTAACATTGCATCATATCTATAGATTTAAGTTTCTTATTATCATCTTTCTGATGATTTTTATGTCATTCTCATCTTCCAGCTTTTCAATCACATTAACCAAAATCTCGACTTCCTCCTGTTTAAGAAAATATCTGGACCTAAACCAGTCATTTTCTATGTAGACCCCGCCTCCTTTTCCGTGTTTTGTCCTAATCTCCACCCCCCAAAACCTTGTCAATAAAGAAAAGATACTCCCTAATAGATTTCTTTGAATTTATATGTGTCAATCTCATTAGGTCCTCGTATGTAAGCTTTTCTATATTATTTATATTTTTAATCAAGGCTTCAAGAACCGTAAAAATGCGATATATCTTCTTTTCAGATATTAGTATTCCGTCTATACTCATAGTATTAACAACCTCCTGCAATCCATTTAATCATTCAAAAGTTCTCTTTTCGGGCACTAATTAAAATTTTTTTGAAAAAAACAAAAAGAAAAGAGCTAAGATTTTCTCAGCTCTTTTTATGACAAAACTATTCTGTTAATAATATGGTATATTATATCTAATCTTTAATTAGTGAAATCCTGTTTCTTAAGATTAAAACAACTTTTTATTCCTGTGAATTCCAACTACTTCCCAGGCTCCTTTCTTCTTTGAGCCAACACGTTTTATTATTTTCTCATCCTGAAGTTTTTTCATCATCCGTTGTATCTTTGCTATTGAGAAACTACTTTCTCTGCTATACCAAATTTGTGTCGCTGTCGGAACAGCAATTATTAATCTAACCAGTCGTTTCTCATCTTCGTTTAAAACATCATTTAAAACATCATTTAAAACATCATCTGATGTATTATTTGATGTTTTATCTGTAGTATAATCCAGATCAAGTGCCTCAAACCTTACTGTGATATCCCCGAATTCTACATCATATTCCGGATCCTTTGCCCCTATTTCCCTACATGCTTTAATTATTTTTTCAACGCCTCTTCCCCATGTCTCAATATACCCTGCTTTGTAAAAAACATTAGCAATATCGGGATTATATGGAACAGATTTATGAGGTTTAAAAAGGTTCTCTGTTGTCCACCCTTCCGGAAAAGAGCATGAATTACTGATAAAAATCTCACTATCACGAATCTTAATCTGTATCGGATTTCCTTCCTGCCATTTTGAGTGAACAAGTGCATTAAAGAAAGCCTCCCTTATTGCAGCTCTTGCAAACGGATATGTTTCAACCCGCACATCCTTGTCATAGGATATGGCCGCCTTTAGATACTTCAAATAAATCGTGTCTATCGCCCTATCCGCCATAATCATTAGCGATCCATCTATCGTATCCTCGTATAATAGATCTGGACCATCTCCAAATTTTCCTATCTTCACATAAACACCAGTAAAAAACCTCTCCGGATGTCTGTAAAAGAGTAGTATTGCCGCTCTCTTAAGCTTACCTTCCACGAGCAACCCCAGCTTATCCAGTAATTCTTCATTAGAACAATCCAAGTCCTCCTGTGTGAGCCGCTTTGTACGAAGTGCTTCTCTTCTAAAAATGTCAAAGCTCTCCTGATCAAGCATATCTACCGTAACTCCTTCATATGGAACAGAATCCCACTTAGCCCCTGTCTTACGCAACAGAAAATCTGTTAAGGCACTGCCTACAAGCTGCTGCTTTGTAGATCCACTCCGATAATGATATTCACCTCTGTAACTAACAGGATATGATACAGGCGGAACATCAATCTCAATATATTCTTTTCCGTCCTCTTCTAACAAATTGACATCTACTATAATCCCAAGATAGTTGTTAATCTTGTTAGGGATGTCTTCCATCAGTTTTTTTGATTCCTTAAGACCAACGACATTACCGCCGTCATTGGTTCCAATATAGATCTTACCACCCTTCGCATTTGCAAAGCCGCAGATCCATTTCAGATATTCATCTCTCCAACTCTCTTTCCATTCGATATCTTGTTTCTCAGTAAAAATTGAAAAAGTAAATTCCACCTCCGTTTAACTAAGTGGAGTTTACCTTTGCACAAGTAGAGTTTAATCTTTCATATTTTTATGGTATACTCATATTTTCCTTCTGACGGCAGTAGGAGGAGACGCTATGAGTAAATATATACCAGGTAATCAAAAACATTTAACACTTGAAGATCGTGAGTACATTAAGAAGTCTCTCGATAAAGGTATGTCCTTTAAAGACATTGCTAAATTTTTATGCAAGGATCCAACCACTATATCTAAAGAAGTTAAAAACCATCGTTTAGATGAGTGGTTTCGCAGAGGTCCTTTTTATAACAAACAAAATTTCTGTGAGAAAAGGTTCAGATGCAA
>JAILNN010000228.1 GCA_024691565.1 Lachnospiraceae bacterium
TTACACTTTCAACCTTTATTTATGGAGAATTAAAAAGAGGAATTAAGCCTGAGATGTAATCACTTTCTACTGTAATATTTTGAGTGGTACATAGGTTACAATAATTAGTACCAAAAGCACCACTAAAAATATTACAGAAGAAAGTGCATACATCTCAGGCTTAATTCCTCTTTTTAATTCTCCATAAATCAAGGTTGAAAGTGTATCGATCCCAGCTCCCTTTGTGAAATATGTAACAACAAAGTCATCCATTGACATCGTCATAGCCATAAAAAATCCACTCATAACAGAAGGGAAAATTTCTGGAAAAACAACCTTAAAAAAAGCAAAAATTGGACCAGCACCTAAATCTCTCGCTGACTCATATATGCTAGGATTAAGATTTTTAAGCCTTGGAAGTATGGATAAAAGCACATAAGGAATATTAAAGGTAATATGTGCAATTAATATACTTGAATATCCAAGCTTTAAAAACCTTGATAGTGTAAGCATTAAAATAATACCAGTTACAATATCTGCATTAATTATGGGAATATTGGTTAATCCCATGATAATGGAAGCATTTTTCTTTCTCATGCTATTAATTCCAATAGCAGCCGGAAGGGCAATTAATGTAGCAATTAGGGCCGATAAAAACGCTATAGTTATAGTATTTTTAAAAGCAAGCATAATTGTAGAATCATTAAAAAGCTCTTTATACCATTTAAGTGTTACACCACCAAAAACAACTCTGGATCTCGAATTGTTAAAGGAAAGTAAAACCAAAATCACAATTGGAATATATAAAAACAAAAAACATATTCCCACATAAAACTTTGTAATAAAATTCTTCATCTATTTCCTCAAAAACTATATATTATATATTATTATCTTCTTTTTTCATAAGTCGAATATTAAATGGATCAATCTTAAGACCCACCTTACTTCCAACAGGTGTAGGAAGTGTTGAACAAACTAAAAATGAATGCGATTCAAAATTAACTCTCATTTGATAATGAACACCCTTAAAGATAATCTTATCAACTATGCCAGTAACCTTGGTAGAATCAGGCTGAACGAGGATAATATCCTCAGGTCTAATCATAACATCTACCTTATCACCTGGGTAAAAACCTTCATCCGTACATTCAAAAACATGATCAAAAATCTTTACAGAAGTTTTTGAAATAACAGATCCATCCATCAAGTTTACATCACCAATAAACTTAGCAACATATGCATTTTTCGGTTCATTATAAATATCTTCTGGAGTACCAATTTGCTGGATTACACCATGATTCATAACAACAACCGTATCAGACATAGTTAGTGCTTCTTCCTGATCATGCGTTACATAAACAAAGGTAATACCAAGTTCATTTTTTAGCCTCATAAGCTCCAACTGCATTGACTGTCTAAGTTTTAAATCAAGTGCTCCAAGAGGCTCATCAAGCAAAAGAATCTCAGGTTCATTAACAATAGCTCTCGCAATTGCAATACGCTGTTTTTGACCGCCAGAAAGAGTTTTCGGATATCTATCTTCAAACCCCTCAAGATTAACAAGCTTAAGTGCATAATCAATCTTTTCTTTAATATACTCCTTAGATTTCTTTTTAATCTTTAAACCAAAGGCAATATTCTCACCAACTGTCATATGGTCAAACAAAGAATAATTCTGAAAAACTGTATTTATTTCTCTTTTTTCTGGATTTAAATTAGTTATATCTTTTCCTTCAAAATAGATATTTCCACTATCCGGTTTTTCAAACCCTGCCATCAAACGAAGTGTGGTTGATTTACCGCAGCCTGATGGTCCAAGAAGGGTTACAAACTCGTTCTTTTTAATATATAAATCAAAATCTTTTAGGATAGTGTTCTTTCCATAAGATTTCGTAATATCACTAAGATTTAATAGTACATCACTTGGTAAATTTTTCTTCAACTCGGTTACCTTTCCCTTTTATAAAAAGATAAAAATTATTACAATATTAAGCTTTAAAAAGCCGAAGATTGCATTCAATAATTTATCATAATAAGCACATATTTGCAAGCAAATAATACATTGTAAATATAGGGAAAAGTCAAAAAAAATTACCATTAAATTCAGTGATTATAAAACCACAAAATTAATGGTAATTATTTAGGGATCAGGTCATAAACAAATTATTTAACAACCTTATATTCAATTCCATATAAAACAATCTTCTTAGGAAGCTTTTTAACACTTTTCTTATCAGCCTTTGTAGAAGCTGAAGTTTCTGTTGTAGTCTCTGTTGCAGTTTCTACTGCAGTTTCTTCAGTAGCTGCAACCTCAGTTGTAGCATTTTCTGAGGTACTAACTAAACTTCCATCAGTAGTTGTTTCAACTGTTGTGCTAGTCTCGCTTACAGCTTCAACAGCAGCTTCAGTAGATGCATTTGCAATCTCTTCTGAAGTAAAGCTTTCACTTGAAGCTTTCTTAGTGCTTGACTTTTTACAATCCTTAACATATTTTACAACATGCTTATTTCCATTCTTTAAAACCTTATAAACAGAACCAGATTTCTTATGCTTAACAACATCTCCAACTTTTAAGTTCTTAACATTATCAAGTCTTACAATTCCAATTACTCTACCAAAATATGTACGCATATAGCCAACTGACTGCTCCATACATCCGCTGTTTTGGCAATTAACAACAGTTCCTTCGCCAGTTGCAAGTGCTGCATGATCATTATAGATAACAATATCACCAGCTTCAGCCTTAGACATATCAGTTCCAATCTTCTTACCCATCTTATTTCCTAAAGAAAGCATATCCCAAGAAGAACGGCATCCATTAAAGTTAACTCCTGCCTTCTTGTAGAGTGCACAGATAAATCCTGAACAATCACAACCATACTTAAGGCTTGTTCCACCATATGAATATCTAAGATGACCAACATAGCTTCTAGCTGACTCAACAATAGTCTCACCAGCAATTTCCTTTCCTGAAACTATGCTATTATTATTTGATTTAGCTGATGCAAAATTAAATCCCAAAATCAATGTAGATAATAAACCAAAACAAAGAACAATTAATATTTTTGTAACATTTATACTCTTACTAAAATCCGCTTTTATTGGGGAATTCATAATATCTCTCCTAAAATTTATTAAAATTATTACAGAAATATTATATATTATGTAACAAATTATTGCAAGGCTTTTTTTGCTTAATTTTGGCGATTTTTTATATTATTTTTCAATTTCTTCAGTTTCAATCATAATTTGAAGACTTGTATCCTGATCATCATAAGCCTTTGTTAAAATACCATAAGCCTTTTCAGCCTTCTTTAATTTCTTAATATTCTTAACAACTACCTCTAAATCTTTTCCTTCAAGTTCAGAAATCTTTTTAACTGCCTTATTATTAAATTTCTCTAAGCCTTCACTAAACTCTCCTATTCCATCATCAAGCTCATCATATCCGTCAGAAAGCTCATATCCAGCATCAGATAACTCATTTGTAGCATCTGCAAACTCTTTACTTCCATCTGATACCTTGCTTACACCATTTGTATATTCCTTTAAGCCCTTATTAAGTTCTTTTCCAGCACTACTTAGTTCTTTAAGACCGTTCTTTAATCCATTAATTAGCATTAAAATCTCGGCCATTTCTGGCACCTGTTCATATGCACTTAAATCAACTGAATTAAGTGATTCATACATCTTTTTAACACCCTTTGTATATTCTTTAACTCCCTTTCTTAACTTAGGTGAATTATCATCTAATGCACTAACTCCGTCACTTAATTCATCAGCTCCATCACTTAATGAATCAACTCCATCTACAAAATCACCTAAATAATCTTTAAATTCTTCTGATCCGTCCTTTAACTTTTTAGAAGCCTTACAAAGTTTCTTTGAGGCCTTTCCCATCTTTTTCATGCTCTTAGTAAAATCAAGGAGTGACTTAATTGTTTTATCCTTCATTCCACTAAACAATCCTCTATTAGCAATAGTAAGTGTAAAATCAAGTGAAAAATTTTTAGCGTCAAAACTTACATAAGAATAATCAGGGATTTTTATATCCGGGATTTTTTTATCCGGGATTTTTATATCCTTATCCTCTTTATCTCCATCATCCTTATTTAATTTCTTTAAATCTTCTTCTAATTCATCAATACCAAGAGAATCCTTAAGTCCTGGAATACCAAATCCTACAAAGAAACTCTCTCCTTGAAGATCAACCACCTTACCATTCTTTACCTTATAATCACTAAACTTTTCATCATTTAAGGCTACTGCAGATAAAAATATGAAAGGAACTTGTGTCTTTTCATCCTCTACATCTGCATATGCATCATTCTCATAGTCAAATCTAATCTTAACCTTACCGCTCTTACCAGCTAAATCCTTAGCCTTAATTTCTTTATCATCAAGATAATATGTAACCTTTACACCAATAGGTAATTCTCCCGCATAATCACCTTCATAGGTAATATCATTACCATGGTTTTCCCAAGCATATTCTGTATTATTATCTCCCTCATCTAAAATATAATAATTCTCATCTCCCTCTTTATTCTTAATTTCAGATAAGTCACTAACATCCTTTAAAAGTTTACCTTCTTTAAAATCCTTCAAAGTATCTGAAACAGTGATTTCCTTAACTTCTCCATATTCATTAGCCTTTACATTAACAGTCTCATTCTTTTCTTTAGAATGTATATATTCATCACTTTCAGAGCTATCACTAACTAAAGAATCCTTACTCTCCTCCTCTGATGAAGTATCTCCATTCTTTTCAACCTTCTTACTATCTTCTTTCTTTTCTCCACAGCCCGTAAAGCTAACAGAAACCATAGAAAAGACAAGCAAAACTGCAAAAGCTTTAGTAAGTCTATTAAATAAATTTTTCATAACATATCCTTTCAAACTAAATAATCAAGTAACAATATAATGCTAAAATAAAACTTATTCATTATTCTTAAGCGCCTGTTCAAGGCTAACCTTCTTAATTTTTATATACTCAATTCCAGCAACAATAACATAAGAAACTATTCCCATAATAAACATCTTAATCTTTATTTTATTAGTAACATTAATATAAAACCATCCATTCATTTCCGATCTAAGAGCAAATTCAAATGCATACTTTACTAAAATAGAACTAGCAAAAATCGAAACAATAATCGAAATAATCGTAACAATTGTTGTTGCATGCAGATAAAGCGAAGAAACCTCTTGATTGCTGTAACCGAGGATTTTTGCCATAGAAATATTTCCAGCATTCCTCTCTATAATAATCTTTGATAAAAGGTAGATTAGAATAATAAATATAAACATCGAAATATATTGTATTACCGACATAAATCCACCCATTGATACAGATAACTGTCTAGAAACCTTAGTTAAACCTTGGTAATCAATTATTGAAGAAACATATTTTTCATCTATATCATCTAAGGCTTCATCAGAAAAATATCCTGAAAAATAGTCATCGCCAAAAACAAAGATTTCATTCATATAATCCTGATTCATAAAAACACAAAGTGAACCAGTATAATTGTAAATATCTGATATTACAAATTCATAATTCTTATCTTCATATTCCTCTTTTAGCTTAACCTTATCACCAATCTTAAGTTTATGCTTATCAGCAAAGGAAGAAGAAACCACAAAATCATCCTTATCAAGCTTTAAATCAATATATTTACTATCCCCATTTATTCCATATATCATAATCTGCTCTTCTTTTATCTTAGGTGTGGTTGATAAAAGAGAATATGAAGAAAATTTCTCAGCATTTTCATTTTCCGTTTCAACTCCACTTTGAAACTTCATATATGAAATCATACTTTCAACCTTAGAATCGCTTCCTAAAACTTCAAGTGGAACCTCTAATATGTATTGATATTTACAAAACATATTATCGTCTACTTCATCTGAATATTCTTGTATGGCACTCGGAAAAACAAGGCCAAACACAAGTATGAAATTAGCGAAAAACACACCAAACAAAAGCAAAATATAATTCCTGGAATTCTGGAAGATAACTCTAAGTCTAAAACGAGTAAAGAACGGTATTTTATAGCTTAGCTTCAAAGCCTTCTTATTTTTATTCTTAGAGAGATTATGTCTAATAAAGTCTAATGGAGATAATCTCATCTTCTTTCTTAGGGTATTCCAAGTAATAAGCATCATCAAGGCAACTGGAATAATTGTTGTTTCAACGAACGCCTCTGGATTCCACAGGGTTTCAAATTTAGGAAGACTATAGCTTCCATAATAAAGATTTGCATTAATATCTTTAAACACCGTATAACCCAGAATATTACCAACTAGCGCACTAGTTACGGTCACAAAAATCGGCACCATCATATAATGCGAAATAATCTCACTTTTCTTATATCCAGAAGCCCTAAGAGTACCAATACTTTCTGATTCCTTATGAATTGTATTGTTAATCATAAAACCAAATACAAAGGCAATAATCATAACAACTATATATACAAACAAACGAATCATTATTGCATCAGAGCCAAAGTCTTCCCCTGTGAAATATATTGCCTGATTCATATATTGAGGAGTATATTCCTCCATATGAACAACATCATAAATTTCCTTCATTAAATCCTCAGAAAGTTCAATCTCATACTTTTTAGAAATTGTTCTTCCCTTCGGAGTAATAATAGGAATCTCACCCTCTTTTCCATCATATGAAAAGCCATGCATATTAATCTTTTCCTCAGGGATTGCACAATACTTCCAAGAATAACAATATCTTAGGTATTCATCATGAAAATCATCAAATACATCAGGATGAACTAGTGCCACACTAAAATTTGTAGCATCAAACATAATATCATTATTATTCTGAAACATCGTACTATAATCAGAGAGCGCAACAAGAGCGGATATTTTAAATTCCTTATTATCAATCTTAAGCTTATCACCAATCTTAAGCTTATTATTATCAGCAAACATTCTATCTACAGCAATTTCATCTGAGTTTTCAGGTAACTCCCCCTTTATAACAGATACTCCATTTATCTCATCTCTAAGCTTAAATACTCTATATGTTTTTTCATCCTCCGCAGGAATTTCATAGTAGAAGTTTTCGTAAATATTGACAGGAACTTTTTCATTTCCCTCAATTAACTCTATTTCATTTTTGCTAAGTTTCTTAGATATTCTAAAGTTTCCATCTTCAGTCTTATATTTAACAAATGCATTTTTATAAGCAAACAACATACTATTTGCAGCCACCAAGAATCCTGACCCTTCACTGATTAAAAGGATCATCATAATAAATATGACTGCATATTTTCCAAAATCAGATTTCAATTCCCTAAATAATCTTTTATTCAATGGATTTCTCATAATTCCTCCATCTATACCCTAGTATCAATAATTAAGTAAATATTTAAATTAACCATTATAAATCTAATTCTTCTGCAGAAAGCTTATTCTCATTAACATAATTCTTTCTGATAGTTCCATCCTTAAGCTTAATAATTCTATCAGCCATATCTTTAATAACATCATTATGAGTAACCATAACAATTGTGTTTTGATATGTTTTATTTATCTTTTCAATAAGCTTTAGGATTTCAAGTGAAGTTTTTGAATCAAGTGCACCAGTAGGCTCATCACAGAGAAGAATATCAGGATTCTTAACAATAGCCCTACCTATTGCAGTTCTCTGCTGCTGACCACCAGATAACTGATTAGGATACTTATTTTTATGATTACTAATCCCTAAGATTTCCATTAGTTCATCAACATCTAAAGGATTATCAGAAAGATAAGAACCAACCTCAATATTTTCCCTAATAGTAAGGTTTGGTATAAGATTATATCTTTGAAAAATATAACCAAGATGCTTTCTACGGTACATTGTAAGTTGCTTTTCCTTCATATCAGCCATGCTATCCCCATTAATAGATATAACTCCGGAATCAGCATTATCAATTCCACCAATAATGTTTAAAAGGGTTGATTTGCCAGAGCCAGATGGTCCCAAAAGTACACAAAACTCACCTTTCTCCAAACTAAAATCAATCCCCTTTAATACTTCTACCTTGGTTTCCCCAGAACCGAAGGATTTTTTAATTTGATTTAACTCTAAAAACATAATTTTTCTCCTATTAAATGTAAAAACCTTCGTTAGTCATCGCTAACAATATCACAACAAATCATTAATGTCAATAAAAAAACCGAAATCTAAATTAGACTTCGGTCTTTATACTTAAAGAATATCCTGAACAAATTTTTCTATTGCATATGCTACTCCGTCATCTTCATTTGACAAGGTAACAAAATCCGCCTGTTTCTTTATTTCATCACTAGCATTCTCCATAGCAACCCCAAAATGAGCCTTTGTAATCATATCCAGGTCATTTTCATCATCACCAATAGCACAAGTCCTTTCCTTAGGAATACTCAGCTTCTCACAAAGTCTAAGAATACCCTCTCCCTTACCAACAGTGGAATTATTAATTTCAAGATTATGCTTCGCACCACTAACAATCTTGATATCCTTCACCTTAAGAAGAGCCTCTCTCGCTCTTTCTTTTTCCACAAGTCCATCTTCATTCAAGTAAAAGTTAATAGTAATCTTTTCAACTTTATCATGTATATCTCTAACATAATCCTTTAAATCATCATAAAAATCTCTTAAGGATAAGATATATTCAGTCATTTCCTTTGTAAGTCCAAGACGCGGCACCATCTCCTTAGCAAATGTCGGCATATGACCTTTTCCATTAACAAAGCAATCCGGCACACATACATAATCCTCTAAGATTTCAAGGATTTCAATAACCTTATCTTCTTTCATTAAATCAGAGTGTAATATCTCAAATTCATTATTTTTATAGTCAGTAAACCTTAATGCTGTCGCACCATTAGCTGTTATTGCATAGGTAACTCCTGGAATCTCCATAAATTCAACAGGAAGACCATTTGTTGGTCTTCCTGTAACTGGTGCAACAACGAAACCTAAATCAATCGCAGACTTTATTGAATCAATAACCTTATCAGAAATCTGTTTTTTATTATTAAAAACAGTTCCATCTAAATCAAGACCAATAAAACCCTTAAAATCTTTATTCGTCATTTTATAACCTTTCATGTACAAATATAAGCCTTAAATATCTTCATCCAATGTAGACTCATCACCCAAATCAACAGTCTTAAGTTCTTCCTTACGATAGAATATATCATACATAACAGGAACAATAAACAGTGTCATAAGGGTTGCATAAAGAAGTCCACCAATTGTAACGATAGCCATTCCTTTACCCATCTCAGAACCCTGATCATGACTTACAGCCATAACAGACATTCCAAGGATAGTTGTAAGAGCTGTCATAAGAATTGGTCTCATTCTTGTCTTACCCGCCTCAACAAGGGCTTCTTTCTTCTTAATACCCTCTCTTCTAAGCTGGTTAACATAATCAATAAATACAATACCATTGTTTACGACGACACCGGAAAGTATCAAGAATCCCATAAGTGAGAGCATTGAAATCTCCTGACCTGTAAAGAACAAAGCAAGGAAACCACCAGTAAACGCTAATGGAATCGTAAACATAATAATAAGTGGTGAGAAGAAATTCTGGAACTGTGCCACCATAATCAAATAAATAAGAATTACGGCAACAAGCATCATAAGAGAAATATTCTTAAGCATCTCATTTACAGATTCATCTTCACCTGCAACCTCGACTGTAAAACCTTCTGGAACATCATATTTTTCAAGCTTTGTCCTGAACTTTCTAGTTAAAAGTGTTGTATTATAACCCTCTTTTGTAGTAGCTGAAACATTTAAAAGCTTTGAACCATTTTCATGATTAATACTTGAAACTGAATCTTCGATAGAATATGTAGCAATTTCTTTGAGCTTAACATGCTTCGTCTTCTGAGTACCATCCTTTTTAGTCTTAGTATAATCAAGCTTAAAATCCATAAGTCCTTCTAAGTCGAGAGCATCTCTTTCATCATTAATAACTACGTCTAAATTATCTCTTTCAACAGTAATATTAGTTGCATTTCCATCTGTTGTTAAACCTTCAACAAGAGCCATATAAATCTGAGCTACAGTAAGATTTTTCTTCATAGCCTTATCTTTATCAATATCTAAGACAACCTGTTTATCAGCATCTTCCTGACCATTTGAAACTTCGGTAAATCCATCAACAGACTTAGCCATCTTCATAATATCATCTGAAATCTTTAAAAGAGTATCATCATCATCTCCATAGATATTAACCTGAAGACCTTCACCGTAAAGAGCTGACATATCCATATTACTCTCTGCTACGGTATAATCCTCTAACTTATAATCATCTAGTATTGCTTCAATCTTTTTAGCAATCTTCTTATTATCACTAGCATAGTCATCCTTAAGAAGAATCATAGTTGAAAATGCTTTTGTGGCATCAGCACCACCACTTGCCTGAGAACCATTCATTCCACCAATACTTAAAGATGAATTAAGCATGGTTCCAACCTTTTCAACACCTTCAATAGCCCTAATCTTATCGGAGATTTCATCTGCCATCTTATAATCTTCTTCTGAATCAGTATCAGGATCAGCCTGGAAATCAACACTCATCTGATTAGATGCCATATCCGGAATAACCACAATACCAGTATTTACCGCCTTAACAACACAGAATACTAGAAGTCCTGTTGCGATAAGAAGTGGAACAACCTTCACTCTAAGGCAAAGTCTTAATACCTTCTCATAGAAATTAATAACTGCATCAAACCATCTATGAGGACGTTCATTTGCATTTTTAAGCATTGTTGAACCCATTGTAGGAACAACAGTAAGCGCAACAATCAAACTTGCAAGCAAGCTGTATGTAATTGTTAAACTCATATCCTGAATTAGTGTACGTGTCATTCCATCTGTAAAGATAATTGGAAGGAATACACAGATTGTTGTAAGTGTAGATGCAAAAATCGCACCAGCAACCTGATTAGCACCCATAACAGCTGCTCTAGCTGCACTAACTCCCTTATTACGAAGTCTATAAATATTCTCTATTACTACAATGGAGTTATCTACCAGCATTCCTATACCCAGAGCCAGTCCAGACAAAGAAATCATATTCATTGTAATATCAGTAAAGTACATTGCTAAAATCGCAAATAATACACTTAAAGGAATTGAGAACGCCACAACGATAGTAGGACGAATATCCTTTAAGAAAAGGAAAAGTACGACAATAGCAAATAGAGCTCCTAAAAGAAGGTTAGAAAGCACAGAGTGGATAATAATTCCAATATAGTCACCCTGGTTCATAAGATTAACAATATCAATCTTCTTATCCTTCTTCATAAGATTATCAAAGGTTTTAGATACGCTCTTAGCAACTGTTGCTGTTCCAGCTGAACTTGATTTATATACAGATAAAACAACGGCATTTTCTCCATTAACCTTAGCATAAACCTCATCAGAATTATCAATTACTGTAACAACTGCAACATCAGAGATTCTAATATCTCCAACTTTATCGATATGAGTAAGGAGTGTATCAGCAATATCAGCATCTGAAGTATCTTTTTCATCTACCTTAATCAAATACTGCTTATTACCATCCTTAATATATCCTGCTGGCATAGCAAAGTTCTGAGCCTGAATAATCTTAGAAAGAGAATCAATCGTAAGAAGCTGATCAAGATTTGCATTCTTAAGAGCCTCTTTTCTGCTCTTTTCATAGGACTCCTTAGCATCCTTAATCTCTTTCTTACTGTTTTCAAGTGTTTGCTTAGCATTACTTAATTGAGCCGAACCTGAACCAAAGGCTGCAGCTGCCGTAATCTTTCCAGATTCAACCTTTTCATAATTATCAGTAGCCTCAGAAATTTGTTTTTCAACAGCCTCACAAGCCTTCTCAGAAGTTAAGATTTCCATCTTAAGGTTAGCAAGCTCTGTTTCAATCTGAGGAATTCTAGTATTAACAATATCATAGAGCTGCTGCAAAGACTTTAATTTAATATTCTTAGCAGCTTCTTCTTGACCATTATTCTCTAAGAATTCTTTATAATACTCAAGTTTCTCAGGATGATTTATAGCATCCTCAATATCTTCAGGAAGATTTGATTTCATATCAGCAATCTGCTTGTCAGTTGCTGCCTTAGCCTGAGCTTCAACAGTTGATGTAACTGTTCCTTGAACATCCGAAGGAAGACTTGAAAGATAAGAACTTGCATTTTCTGCAGTAATTGTAACCTTCTGTCCCATCTGATCATAAGTCGCCTGAAGAACACTAACCAACACCTGTGCATAAACCATTTTATAGATGTTATCATAACCCTCTCCTGATGAAAGACCTTCTCTCATTGCAGTCAAACCATCATTAATAGCATTATAAGAATCAACTACACCGTTCTTACCTGTATAAGCCTTTAACTCAGCCTTAAGAGTAGTCTTATATGCCTTAAGACTAGTTAGATTAGATTGATAAGCTGCAAGAGTCGCAACAGCCTGATTCATCATCTTAGTAAACTTAGCCATCTGATTAGATCTATTCTCCTGCTCAGTCTCTAAATCAGATTGTTTATCCTCTAATTCATCAGTCGCTTTATTAAGCTTCTTCTCAGCCTTATCAAGCTTTTTCTTTGCCTTCTTAAGTGAAGAATCTGTTGTTTCAAGAATCCTCTCATTTACTTCATCAATCTTTTCCTGATCAAGACGAACCTCGACAGAATCCTGAATCATTCCTGAAGTCTCAACAGATGCGACACCATTAACACGCTCAATCTCAGGAATAATTTCCTCGTTAACATAATCAGAAAGCTCATTTCCTGTAAGACCTTCATAAGTTACACTTGAATACATTGTAGCAAGCATATCCATGGATATTTCCATAAGCATTGGTTCACCACAGTCATCAGGAAGCGCAACCTGATTTAAGTTGGATGAAATCTTAACCATCGCACTATCCATGTTCGTATCGCTTTCAAATTCAAGCATAACTGTACCATAGTTTTCACTACAGGTACTTTGAACATTCTTAACACCATTAATTGTCGAAAGTCCGTTTTCAATAGGCGTCACAACCTCAGTTTCAACCTGCTGAGGAGATGCACCCGTATAAGTTGTTACTACTACAACATAAGGTAATTCCATCTCAGGTAAAAGGTCTGTAGTCATTCTTGTATAACATACAACACCGAGTACCGTAAGAACTAAAACAGCCACAACTATTAAATATGGTCGTTTTACACTAAATTTTGGCATTTTCTAATCTCCTTTAGTAACCATAAATTTTTAAATCTTCATTTAAAATCCTACAAACAATCCCATTATTTACATCTAATATCTATAATCTAAAACACTTATTTCAAATAATAATCAATACTTAAACTATCCACCTTAAATAGATGCTTTTCATCATCTGAAATACTATTTTCACTATTATCCCACTTAATATCAGCAATCGCCCCACTAATAAGCGGCATCGCTGGCGGTAAATGACCAAAATCTAAATCCATAAGTACCGGAACATTGAATTCCTTTAAATTAGCAAGTACAGCCTCATGTCTATCAAGGCCAAACATCGGCTCATTAAAATGCATAGGCCTTCCAATCAAAAATCCCTTCACATACTTAAACCACCCTGCATGCTTAAGGTGCCATATAGCCCTTCTCATATCAAAGACAGATAAATCACAGCTCTCTAAGAAGAAAATAATCCCATCATCCTTATATTTAGAAGAAAATTCATTCATATTATCAAACTTGGTTCCACAAAGCTTTTCAAGGCAATCTAGGCATCCTCCAACAAGTCTACCGCGTATATTACTTACCGAAGTATCATTAACACACATACAAGGTGCTTCAGTTAAGTTATATGGTTCAAGTGGATTATTCTCATCCTTAAGCGATTCAATTTCCCATGCATCATAATTACTAACGCGAAGTTTCTTTCCAGTTAGAATATCAAAACTATCCTTCTGGCTCTGATGCCACTCGATACCAAAACTTGGAGCGCATGGTCCATAAATCCCGGCTATATCTGCAATTGTAGTCAGTGGAAAAATAAAATTGGTATTATCAGAATAACCAAGATACCATTTCGGTTTAGATTCTTTTATCTTTTCAAAGTCGAGAAATTCAAGAATTTCACACATAAGTTCACCGCCACCACAAGAAATAATAACTTCATCCTCATTTCTTAGGTAATAATTCATCAATTCCTCGGCACATTTTTCAGGTGTATTACTAATGCCAACTCCCTCACCTGCATAGGCATTAGGACCTGTTTCTAAAACATAACCCATTTCTTTAAACTTCTTTAAAGCCTCATTAAATCCAGTTTTATATGGTTCAATATTACAACCAAAAGATGGAGCTACAAAAGAAATTTTTCCCTTTTCTTTCAAAAAATCAGCAAATTTCATATATCCCCTCCATATATACAAAAGTACTATATAAATAATACTAACCTTAAGAAAACTAACGAACTACTCATTAATCAATTCATAAGTTTCCATAGCAATCTTTAATTCTTCGTTGGTAGGAACAACCCAAACTGGGATTTCACTTTCCCTCTTAGTAATAAGCTTTTCCACACCAATTTCTTCATTAGCGATATTATCAAGCTCACAACCAATAGCCCTAAAGCTCTTAACCATCTTTCCTCTTAAAACAGAGTTATTCTCAGGAACCCCTCCGCAAAGCGCAATAGCATCAATACCACCAAGTGCCATAAAATAAGCACCAACATATTTTCTAACACTATAAATCATAATGTCAATAGCATATTTAGCATTCAAATTACCCTGTTTTTCAGCTAGAAGTAAATCTCTATAGTCATTAGATATCTCAGAAAGTCCTAAAACACCCGACTTTTTATTTAATATATTCATGATTTCAGAAATAGAAATACCTTCTTTTTCATGAATATACTGAATAAGCCCTGGATCTATATCACCAGAACGTGTTCCCATACAAACACCCTCTAAAGGTGTCATACCCATCGATGTATCAATAGATTCACCATTTTTAACGGCACAAACTGATGCGCCACTACCAATATGACACACTACGATTCTAGAGCTATGATAATCCAAACCAACAAGCTCTGCAACTCTCTCTGAAACGTAGCTATGAGAAGTTCCATGGAAACCATACTTTCTCACACCATATTCCTTATAGTAATTCAGAGGAAGCCCATAAAGATATGCTCTAGGCGGCATTGTCTGATGAAAGGCTGTATCAAAAACTGCAACCTGAACAACCTTAGGCATCAAATCCATACAAGCTCTAATTCCCATAAGGTTAGCCGGATTATGTAAAGGTGCTAAATCTGTCACATCCTGTATTCCTTTAATTACATCATCATCAATAATCACAGAATGTGAAAATCTCTCACCTCCATGAACAATTCTATGTCCAACAGCTTCTATCTGATTTAAAGAATGGATAACACCCTTCTTCTCATCAAGTAAAGCATTAATAATATCCAATAGTGCTGCCTCATGATTATGGGCATCAACCTCAACTACTTCTTTTCTTCCATGTGCTTTATATGTAAGTAAACCATCCAAACCGATTCTTTCAACCTGTCCAGATGCCATAACCTCCTTATCGTCTGTTTCAATTAACTGAAACTTAATTGATGAACTTCCACAGTTAACCACCAAAATAAGCATAATACGAAAAACTCTCCATTCAATCGTTTCTATATATATTAGTCAAAACTAAAGACTCATTTTAACAGTAAAGAATTAAAATATCAATAGATAAATACGAAAAAAAATCCCCATAAATCCTAGAAAGACTTATGGGGATGAATATTCATCATATTATTTAATTAAATTACATATCATTATCACAGAAGAATGCATCAAATGCAAATCCAGGAAGCTTTGACGCATAAAGGTTCTTATCCATTGTACCAGTAGTATCAAGACTATGGTGATAGTTAAGATACATTACACATCTATCCTTTAATGCTCCTCTTGTACCTGTGTTATAGTTATAAGTAATTCCAGCTGCAGGATTCTTTGTATGATACATTATCTGAATATCAAGTGAGTTGTTATTACTTACACCCTCAGCACTACTCATTGCCTTACTTTCAAATGGGCTTTCGACTTCACCACAATATCCCCATCCACTATAGCAATTATATGACTTAGTAGAACCACTACCTGTAAGGAAGGCTTCTGGGTTCATTCTACCAGCCTTAACGATTTCATAGAAGAAACCACCTTCTTCAGTAAACTCGTTACAATAAGCTGAATCATCAGGCTGAAGATAATCTGAATCATACTTACTAGAATCATCAGTGCTTTCAAATAATGTTTTCTTATCAGCATCAGAAATCTGAGTATTTACACAATAGAAAATTCTATCAGTCTCATCATAAGAATGAATTCTTAAAAGACTAAGATTACCATTGGCAACTTTCATACAATCAATATAATCAGTTCCAGTAAAATCATGTCCAGTAAGCTGATATCCTAAGTTACCCTTATTAACAACTGAGCCACTACCATCAGTTCCCCATGAGGTATACTTACTAAGTGAGTTATAAATATCTACGATACCTCTATTCTCAACCTGGCTACAGAACTCTTCAAACATTGAAGAAAGTCTTTGCTTATCCTTCTTCTCTCTCGCTCTCTCAAGATAAGGAATAATATTTCCGGCAACTACTCCAGTAAGAACTGCCATTATTCCAATAGTAATAATAAGTTCAACAAGAGTAACACCACGTTTATCATTTTTAAAATTTAAAATTTTCTCGAAAAACCTTCTCATTTTACTGCCCCCTTTAATATCACCTTAACCAAAAAGCCCATAGAGCCTATTACAGTTATTAAAATAATAACAAAATTATTAATAACTGTCAATAAAAACAAAACAATTAATTTATAAAATATTTATGGAAATTTTATTATTTGAAATCACATTACCGTCCATTATAATATCATATTTTAATCCTAAAGTAATGCTTCCATCACTCTCAAGCAATGAAATACCACTCGTTGAAAACTCCATAATTAGGGCTCCCATTGGTGTTCTATAGTCAACAGTCGTTATCTCTTTCTTTTTAAACTGCATCTCTGTATTAGTAACACCCTTCTTTTTGATAACAACCTCATCATGATTAAAACGTATAATAACCCTTGTGTCACCATCTTCTGAATTTTCAATATACGATACAATATGCTTATTATTTAAATATTTATAATTACATTCATAAACTTCTTTAGTCTTATTTACTACATTGTCTACAATCTGTTTTGAATCAATGCTAATTCTCATAAGCTTTAAGGCCTCTTCTGCTTTCGATATTCAGCAGGACTAATATGTACATACTTCTTAAATTTAGTATGGAAGTAGTCAACATTATGATAACCTACCTGCTCAGCAATCTCATATACCTTTAAATTGCTGTTTTCGAGCAATTCCTTTGACTTATCAATTCTAACATTATCAACAAAGGTATTAAATCCAACTCCCACCTTCTGATTAAAAATCTTTCCAAGATAAGAGCTGTTATATCCAAACATAGGCGCAAGTGACTCTAATTTAATATCATTCATATAATTATGCTTGATATAATGAATAATATTATCCATAACACTATCACTAGAAGTATTACCAATCATATTAATAATCATTTCAAACTGATCTGAGAAGTAACCAATAATCTGATATAAATAATATTGATGATTGATAAACTCAATAATCTCACTATTAGACATGAAATTAATATCTGAATTATGATAGAGGTGAGAAATCTTATCCTTAACCGAAATAAATAAATCAGTTAAAAGAAGCTTGATTCTAGCAACATCATTTGATGAATAGAATAGAATCTTAGATAACTCATCTAACTGTTCATTAATCTGATTCTTCCTACCAGTCTGAAGCATTGTAACGAACTTATCACAATACTCATTCAATAAATTAGGATTATTTAAATAAGGCTGTTCATTAATAGAACCTGGAAGTTCAGTATAACCCAAGGTATGCTGACTCTTCTTACAAAAGAATCGTCTCTGCATAAGCTTCATTGCCTGATTATATGACTTAGAGCACTCATTAATATCATAAATCTTTTCTCCATAAGCAATAAACAAAGTATCTAATGGAGAATTCTTCTGTGGCATCTGCTCACTATTATAATGTGATAAAAAGTGCTCAAACTTCTTAATAACATCCTTGTTTTTAAGTAAAAGAACCTCATTATTTTCAATAATAACGCTATCATAAGCATTATTATTATCATTATTTACATTCAATAAATCTGAAAACTTATATTTAATACTTGTATTTTGATGACTATACTGCTCATAAATAACAACCTGATATTCATTATCTTCAGAAGTAATATTATATTCGCTTAACGCCTCTGAATCTACCTTACCAAGCAATGCATCCTTAATAACAAGTTCTCTGGTTTTTGTATGATAATACGCCTTGCTTTCCTTAGTTTTCTTATCAAGAGATTGCTTAATATCCTTAACCGTATCCATGAGTTCATCCTCATCAATAGGTTTAGATAAATAATAATCCACTCCATATTTAATGGCAGCCTGAGTATACTTAAAATCAGTATAACCACTAAGGATGATAATCTTACCCTTATATCCTTTTTCGCGGACCATCTTAACAACATCTGTTCCAATAATCTTAGGCATCTTAACGTCCATCAAAACAACATCTGGATTATTAGCAACAATATAATCATAAGCATCCTGACCATTAGCTGCCTCCCCAACAATCTTAAAGCCAAGACTAAACCAATCGATTATATATTTAATTCCTTCTCTGATAATTAACTCATCATCTGCAATAAAAACATTGTACATATTACCCAACTCCATTTTTAAAAATAAAACCCACCGACCACCAAAAGTTAAGCAAGTTTTCCGCTCTTAGTAAGCTGAAGACTACCGCTCTTATAACTACTAGAATTACTTACCTTATAATTAAGGGACTTTCCACTACATTTAATCTGAACTAACTCATAGTCACTTCCATAGTGGTCATCACACTTCCATAAAGGAGTTGTAACATTAGTCGCATAATCATATTGATAAAGTGAATTATTGTAAATGAAGAAATAAATATTATTTGTATACTGAATAAACTTATCTCCATCAACATTGTATTTAACACTAAACTTCTTCTTTAAAAGCTTAGGTCTTTCACAAATACCCTTAACGCCCATATAAAGCCATGTCTTATTTACATAATACATTCTTGACTTAATATTCTTCCAATATTTCTTATCATACTTAGTATCACTTGGATAATTCTCATCCTCAAAATCAGAATGACCATTATTTATAAAATAATCATCACTACAAAGGAAGTTATCATGCAAAACTAAACCATATTGATCTTCCTTACTAATTGAATCAATAGCATCATCCCATGAAACATCAACATTATACCATTTTCCCTTGATATAAATCTTATTCCATTCATGATCCATTTCATCTGAAGTAACAATAATTGAGTTGAGTCCTGCTTTATTCAAAAGAATCTTATATGCAAGTGCATAGCCCTGACAATTACATGTGTTATAGATGAAGGCACCAGTTTCCTTTTTATAATAATAAGCATCCTTTGACGATGTGTAAGCAAGCTTCTCAACCAAGTAATCATGAAGCGCAAGAGCCTTTTCTGCCTTACCCATCTTCTTATTTATGATAGTCATAGCAGATTTTACTTCACTCTTAATAGACTTCTTATCTTTTTTAATCTTCTTAGTATTAATGCTACCATCAGTCTTTTTATAATCATCAGCATAACTTAAGGTAATGGTGACAATAATATTTGTATTAGTATTTCTCGAAACCTTATAAGATGAGCCCGTAAAGAATAAATATGGTGTATTATTTACGATTTCTGACATCATACTTGAAAGAGAATCGTATTCTGTCTCATAATTTAAGTTGTATGCTGAAACATCAACAGAAGATTCATACTTCTTATATGCAGCAATAATTGCCTTCTTAGCACCTGCAAAATCTGATACAGCTGCACCAGAAACCGGCTTAGCACTAGGTGCTGGTGTTGCAGTTGCTGTAGCAGCAGGTGTTGCAGTCGCCTTAGATGAAGATGTCTGTGCAGGTGTTGCTGTTGCTGCCATTGAATGCATTCCCTTACCAAAAAAAGCAAGCGAAAGAATCCAACAAAAACACGAAAACAATATAACTCTCTTAAAATTCATAATAAATTCTCTCCTTTTGATATGCTATCTCAAATAACAATAATATTCTTTATGCGTTTTTTGAGATTATGTAATCAACAAACTGTCTAGCTACTCTTCCAGACATTCCACCGTGATAAATCTCCCATTTATGAGCCTCTTTAAGTAGCTCTTCCTCTGAAAGTTTAATTTCAGGGTATCTCGATGCAATACCTGTAACTATTTCATAATATTCCTTCTGTGATGGTTTAAAGTAACCTATTGATACGCCAAATCTAGCCGCAAGAGAAAGTTTTTCCTGAACTGTATCCGACCTATGCAACTCATCCTCTGACATATCTGTCCTATCACTCCACATCTCCTTAATAAGATGTCTACGATTAGACGTAGCATATATTAACACATTTTCAGGCTTATTTTCAAGTCCGCCTTCAATAACAGCCTTTAAGTACTTATACTCAATTTCAAACTCTTCAAAAGATAAATCATCCATAAAAATTATGAATCTGTAATTTCTATTCTTAATCTCTGAAATAATAGAACTTAAACTCTTAAATTGATGCTTATAAACTTCAATCATTCTAAGTCCATCATCATAATACTCGTTTAAAAGTGCCTTAACACTACTCGACTTACCAGTACCAGCATCTCCATAAAGAAGGCAGTTATTAGCAGGTTTACGATTTATGAAGGCTTCTGTATTTTGAATAAGCTTTTCTTTTTGAAGCTCATAACCAACTAAATTACTAAGTAAAATATCATCTGTACAAGTTATTGGAGATAGAACGCTCTTACCATTTTCTACGTCGTCAACAACCCTAAATGCTTTATTAAGACCAAGTTTTCCAACACCAAACTCATGATAAAAGTTAGTAACAACCTCATACATCTCTTCAGCTGTGCTGGTCTTCTCAATCTCAGCACTTAAGTATCTAACACTTTTACTTACACTCTTATTATAAATCTGTTCACTCTTAACAACAGCCTTATAATCAGAAATAATACTAAAGCAATCAATCTTAAAGTAGTTTTCTAGCTTGCTAAAATCATAATCAAAAATGCTTTTAAAATTAGCCAAATCATTTAACACAAAACGATTAACACTACCATTAAGAGCCTTATTTTTTTCAGAAACAATCGTAAATGGGTTCTCTGTAGTAGCGAGTATATAACTTATGTAATTATGCCAAAGATTCCCATCAAATCCATATTTAGTGGAGATATCAAGAAGGGAATGGATAACACTGTAAATCTCGGAAATCATTCCACTATCATTATAAGAATTTAATCCACCATCTAGTTTAGTGTAATTATGAATATTGTCAAATTTGCGAATAATTTCAGACAATTTTATTAAGATTGAATCTTCAGCTATATTCTTAAATACAATAAGTCTGTCTATATTACGATACATAATAACCCTCCATTTACAATTACATCTGCTCAGGGATAGTTAAACCAAGTAAATCTAGTCCATTTTCTATTAGTTTTAAACAAAGCTTACTAAGATTGATCCATGAAGCTCTCTCATCTTCATTCTCATTAGTAACAATCTTATTATCATGATAGAAGCCATTAAAGCTCTCAGATAATTCATATAAATACTGACAAATCTTATGCGGTGCATAGTTTTCAGCAGCATCCTCAAAAGCTTCTGTCCACTTAACAATACTAAGTGAAACATTCTTTTCAGCCTCATTACCTGTTGAAACAATTTTCTCATCAGCTGGTAAAATATTAAGTTCTTCTGCCTTTCTTAAAAGAGATTTAATACGAACAGCAGTATAAAGAATATATGGGCCTGTATTTCCTTCAAATGATGTAAATCTATCTAAATCAAATACATAGTCCTTAGATGCCTGATTAGAAAGATCACCATACTTAATAGCTGCAAGACCAATAATCTTAGCAGTCTCCTTAATCAAGGCCTCATCCATATCTCTATCAGCCATCTTTTCTTCTACAGACTCTTCAACCTCCTGAATAAGCTTTTCAAGACGAAGAACACCACCATCTCTTGTCTTAAATGGCTTACCATCCTTTCCATTCATTGTTCCAAATCCAACAAACTTCAAGGTAACATCATCACCAATAATCTTAGTCTTTCTAGCACATCTAAATACCTGCTCAAAGTAAAGAGACTGTCTCTTATCAACAACATAGACAATTCTATTTGGATTAAAAAGCTTCCTTCTCTCAACAATTGTTGCAAGGTCAGTTGTATTATAAAGTGTAGCACCATTTGACTTAAGAATCATACAAGGTGGAATTGTCTGAGTATCAGTTTCCTCCTGAACATCAACAACAAGAGCACCCTGATCAATATGGGCATATCCACCTTCCTTCATATCATGAATCATATCAGGAATATATTCCTGCGCATCTGACTCCTTCTTCCATAAATCAAAGCTAACATTTAACTTTGTATAAATAACCTTTAAGTCAGCAACAGAAACATCAATAATATGCTGCCAAATAGCCCTATATCCTCTTCTTCCACTCTGAAGCTCCTGAGTAGCAGTCTGAGCAAGAGCTTTATAGTCCTCATGTTCTTTTGAATAGGCATTCGCATAAGGATAAATTTCCTCTAAATCGCTCATTGTAAAAGGTGCTTCCTCTGGATATTCACCCTCATAAGACTCATCAAAATAAACTAAATCAGGCTGTCTCTTATGAAGCTCTGTAATAATAAGTCCAATCTGAAGTCCCCAATCGCCAAGATGAACATCACCAACGACATTATGACCTTTATATTTTAAAATTCTCTTTAAGCTTTCTCCAATGATTGCAGAACGAAGATGGCCTACATGGAGCGGCTTTGCAACATTAGCTCCGCCATAATCAATAACAATGGTATCCGGAGTAGCTGACTTCTCGATACCAAGGTTCTCATCCTCATTCATAGAATTAAGATATTCAACTAAATATGAAGGACTAACCTTAATATTAATAAAACCAGGCTTTACAGACTGAATATCTTCAAAGCACTCAGCATTAACACCCTCTGTAACAACCTTAACAACATCATCAGCAATCATAAAAGGTGCCTTATGATATTCCTTTGCAGCTGAAAGCGCACCATTACACTGAAATTCACAAAGGTCTGGTCTGTCAGAAATCTTAACCTTACCATACTCACTATTGTATCCAGCTGTTTCAAATGCCTTCTTGATTATACCTTCAATATTATTAATAAATGAATTCATAAAAACTTCTCCTGTCAAAAAATTAATACAACTTATCGATTATTTCAAAATAGTTCTCAAATGTCTTTTTGCAACAATCGGCATTCTGAATTATTATATTACCTCTTTTTAGTCCGGTCAAGGTAAAAGACATTGCAACCCTGTGATCGTCGAATGTATCCAGTTTCACCAAAGAATCATCAAAATCCTCCTTAGGATATACAATAAAAGAATCCTCAGTACAAGCACATTCAACTCCAAGTGCCCTTAGATTAGTAATAATTACATTTAACCTGTCAGACTCCTGTTTCCTAATATGACCAATATTATATATTTCTACACTCTCACTCGCAAAAGGAGCAATTGCAGCAATTGTAAGTGCTTGATCTGAGAAATCCTGGAAATCAGCTCTAATACCCTTAAGCCTTCCCTCAGGTCCAGTAATACTAAGCGAATCTCCCCACTCTAATTTACAACCCATCTTTTCTAAAACTTCTAAAAACTTCATATCTCCCTGAAGTGAGTCCCTACGCACAAAAGAGACTGTTGTCTTTAGATTGCAAAGAGCGGCAATTCCATAAAAATAGCAAGCAGCAGATATATCTGGTTCTATAATATAATCCTGTGCAGAGTATGAACCTCCACTGATTTCATAAAGATTCTCATTAATCTCTTTAATCTCGCCACTAAAACCAAATTGAACCATCATCTGCTCAGTCATCCTAACATAAGACTTAGCCTTACGATTTCCAGTTAGTTTAATCCTTACATTTTTGTATTTAAGTGGAAGAACCATAAGACATGCACTTAAGAACTGACTACTTCTATCAATATTTAATTCTATTTCAATTTCGTCATCCACTCTTAACCCTTCTCCATTAATCACAACAGGAAAAGAGAGATTCTCTCCTTCACGATTTATACTGCATCCAATTGATTCTAATGCACTGTATAACTCATCCATCGGTCTTTTTGCCATCTGCTCAGTTGAAGAAAGTCTAATATCAGAACTTCCAAGAGCACAAAACGCAGTTAGAAATCTCGCAGCAGTACCTGCAGAACCAACAAAAATTTCTAAATCCTTCTTTAAGGCTTCGCCATCTAATTCAAGCGCAGGAATTCTACCACCTTCACCCTTAATCCTAACCACATTGTTTTCTTCATCAATATTAACTAAAAAGCCAAGACGAATAAGTGAATCCATAAAAACTCTGGAATCATTGCTAAAAAGAACTCCACAAAGAACACTCTCACCTTCTGCCAATGCAGAAAGAAGCAAAGCCCTATTTGTTATACTTTTAGAACCAGGGACCGAAACAACAATTTCCTCAGTTCTATTTAATTTTTTTACTAAATAATCACTCAAAACTTAAAAACCTTTCTAATTGACTCAGATTTATAACCTTTTCTATATAGTTTAGCCATTATTTTCTGTTTTTCTTCATAGGAAAATTCATAATCATCATCATATTTTTTTAATATCTTATCCAAATCTTTCTTAACAGCATTTTCTTCAGAATCCGAATCCTCAAAGAGAGACGAAATAATATCTTCTGGAATAAACCTTTTTAACAAATCTTGACGAATTCGCATCTGACTTTTTTTATCTTTATGTAGCTCATAAAAATGCTTTGCATATCTTTCATCATCAATATAATGAAAATGCTTAACATATTCAACTGCAGCCAAAATGGACTCTTCTTTAAATTCCTTTTTTTCAAGATTTTTAACGAGTTGCCCCTCTGTTTTATCTCCATAATTTAAGTATCTCATAGCAGCAATTATTGCTTCTTTATCTTCCTTTTCATAAAAGGATAAATCAGTTATTGAAAATCTACCATCATCCTCTTCGACTTCTTCTTCACTAAAATCAAAATCTTCATCATCTTCATAGCTTTTGATGATTTCATCTTTAAAATCTTCAATTCTAAATTCTTTAGGCATATTCACCTCTTTTTTTATAACTCTTACTTAGTTAAAAATCCGGTGAAATTGCAAACATAATGAAATCTCACCGGACTATTTTTAAATTGTATTATCGAATTCAAAATCTTTTATTAACTTAAATTATTTAATTTCATCGGCAGGAATACCCTCATCTGCCTTCTTCTTAGACTTTTTTTCTGAAGCCTTCTTAGTAGCTGCATCTTCTTCAGCATTATCAGCATCTTCAGCATTTTCACCAAAAAGCTTCTCTCTAATCTTACTTTGAACCTCTTCATAAAGAGCCTCATTTTCCTTGAGGAAAAGCTTAACATTTTCTCTACCCTGGCCGATTCTCTCGCCATTATATGAATACCAAGCACCTGACTTATTGATAATATCAAAATCAGCAGCGATATCAAGCACTTCTCCTACCTTTGAGATACCCTCACCATAGACAATATCTACTTCAGCCTCTCTAAATGGAGATGCAACCTTATTCTTAACAACCTTAATTCTTACTCTATTACCAACAACGTCGCCATCTTTCTTAATCTGCTCACCACGTCTAACTTCAAGTCTTATTGTAGAATAGAACTTCAAAGCACGACCACCGGTTGTTGTTTCAGGATTTCCAAAGACAATACCAATCTTCTCACGAAGCTGATTGATAAAGATAACTGTACAACTTGTCTTACCAATAATACCTGTAAGTTTTCTTAAAGCCTGAGACATAAGTCTAGCCTGAAGACCCATATGAGAATCACCCATATCTCCTTCGATTTCAGCCTTAGGAACAAGTGCTGCAACAGAGTCAACAACGACAATATCGATAGCACCAGATCTAACCATTGTCTCAGTAATTTCCATAGCCTGTTCACCAGTATCTGGCTGTGAAATATAAAGATTATCTACATCAACACCAATCCTCTTTGCATAAGCAGGGTCAAGAGCATGCTCAGCATCGATGAAACCAGCGATACCACCGAGTTTCTGAACCTCTGCAATCATATGAAGAGCAACTGTTGTCTTACCACCTGACTCAGGTCCGTAAATCTCAATAATTCTTCCCTTAGGAATACCACCAACTCCTAAAGCTCTATCAAGCCCAAGAGATCCTGATGGGAATGTTTCAACATTCATATGAGCATTATCGCCCATCTTCATAACAGAACCCTTACCATAAGCCTTCTCAATCTGTGAAATAGCAGATTCGAGAGCCTTTCTTTTATTTTCATCCATCTCATATTTTGCCATAATAATATAATCCTCTTTTCTTTTATATAGTTATTTTTCTAAACCTTAAACATCAAAATAAAAACTATTCTAATTAGTATTATTCTTAATAAATACAATCCTATGGAATAGTAATTTGAAACACAAAAACATGTGTATATAAAAACAAGTAACAAAAAGATTAACAGATATATAATTCGGGAAAAATTATAGATAAAAAATATCATAATTTTTCAAAAAAATCAAGACTTAAATATCTGTAATTAACTTCTTAGTCGTCTTCCATCAAAATGTTCTCTCGCATTTAAAAAACTTAGAATATGACTAATATTATCATCCAAATCTTCGCCTGCAAGCTTGATATCAAGACTAAGAGCCATACTAACAACAGTTTGTTCGTCAAGATACTTTCTATACTTTCTAATAATCTCCTTCTTTTCCTTAGGAGAAGATGCATCTAAAAATGTCATTAAAACATCCTTTAAATCAACTGTAGTTATTTCTTTACTCTCATCCTTAATACTAGTAACTATGGAACTCTTATCTTCACTAACTTCCAAATTAGAATTACTTACGTTAACTTCTGATTTAACTTCAGAGTAATCCTCTTTAGTTTTATTTTTTTCACCCTCTTTAATAAATTCAGCTGAAACATAACGAAGCTTTAAGTTCTTATCGTATTTAACTCTCTGAAATCGATATTTCTGACCTGTCACATTATCTTTAGAAGAAAACCTTTCTTCTTCTAATTCTCCCATAAAATCCTTGAGTGTTCTAACCCAGGTTGAAAAAGGAGGATAAAGATTTTCATAAACCACGACCGGTTCCGTAGTTTCACAGTCAGAAGCTACAGTAATTACCTTGTAAAGCTTACCCTTGAAATGCAAATATAAATCATTTGGCTTTGGATTAACTCTCTTCATATTATTCCTCTTCTTTTAACATATCCCTAATTTTCATTATTATTGCAGCCTCAAGACGTTTCTTCTGAATTCCACAAGCAACATCATAGGAGTCTAAAATATCGCCATTGAAATTATAATTATTTGCATTACAACCACCGCTACAATAATACTTTGCCCAACATTTCTGACACTTAGGTTTTGAATAAACATGTGCCTTTGAAAAGACCTTTTTAATATCTTCATCAAATGTATTATCAAGAATATTACCCATAAGGAATTCTTTCTTACCAACAAATTGATGACAAGGATAGATTTCTCCGTCTGGAGTAACACATACATATTCATTACCACTTCCACAACCACGAAGACGCTTAATAATACAAGGTCCCTGATCTAAGTCAATCATAAAGTGGAAGAAATTAATAAATTTTCCACCTTCCTTGATAGCTGTAATCTCATCCATAAGACGATCATACTCTTCATTAATTCTATCTAAATCCTTTTCAGTAATAGCATAATCCATGCTAGGATCTTCCATTACAGGCTCAACAGAAATCTGGTCAAAACCTTCGTTGTAAAGTGATAAAATATCATTAGCAAAATCTAAATTATTTCTTGTATAAGTTCCACGAACATAATACTCTTTATCGCCACGTTTCTCAACGAGCTTCTTAAAATTCTTTATAATAATATCATATGAACCCTTTCCATTTGGAAGTGGTCTCATATTATCATTAACTTCTTTTCTACCATCGATTGAGAGAACTACATTATCCATGTTTTCATTAATATAATCAATTTTCTCATCATTCAAAAGTAAACCATTTGTAGTAATTGTGAAACGGAAATTCTTTCCATATTCCTTTTCCTTTGAACGCGCATATTCCACTACCTGTTTAACAACCTCAAAGTTCATAAGTGGTTCGCCACCAAAGAAATCAACATCCAAATTAGGACGATTAGGACTTCTTTCTAAAAGGAAATCAATTGCAGCCTTACCAATTTCATAAGACATTAATTTTCTTCCAGTCCCAAAATCTCCAGTAGATGCAAAACAATACTTACATCTCATATTACAATCATGTGAAATATTTAGACATAAAGACTTAATTGGAGAATCAACTGCTGTATTAGCATATTTTTCATATTGATCTTTTGAGAAAAGTAAATCTTCTGCTGCAAGACCTCTAACTTCTTCGAAAGACTCACAAATTTCTTCTCTAGTATACTTATCCTTAAACTGTTCTATTATTTCTTCTGGACATGTACTGCCCTCTTTAGCCATAGGTGCATCTGAACCCATCTCCTGAAAATATGGTTCGATTGCATCAATAATATCATAGGTAACATCATCTATTAAATGTACGCCGCCATTGTTAACATCTAATAAGATATTTAAATCCCTTGCTTTAAACTTGTGTATCAACTAACAATACCCCTCTTCCTGTTTTTAAATGAAAAAGGCTGTAACACATCACAAACAAAATAGTTTGCTGGATATGTAACAACCTTTAAGAGACTCACACTCGGAGCCTTCACGTCAAAATTAGTCCTCAGATGCTCTCTTGCATTCCTGATTACCGACAGTACAAGAAGTCTTGCAAGCTGACTGGCAAGAAGCCTGACACTTACCGCATCCACCCTTAATTGCAGATTTAGCAAGATTTGCTTTGTTAATTGTTCTAATATGTTTCATGATAGCCTCCTAATAAATGTAGTCATCAGTTAAAAAAACCGAATGCCTCGCTTAATCCATATTAGTTTATCATAAGCAATATAAAAAAACAAGCAATTGTTTGACGCTAAATTAATCTTCTGTTATCATTATTATATCTTTATTTACAGGAGGTAAAAAATGTATAGCGATTCAATAAAAAAGCTCTCTAAGTATGTTGATTTAGATGACGATAAAGAGCTTTCAGACCTTACTAAAAGTATATCTGAAGGCATGGATATGACAGATCGTATTTATAAAAATACTACAAAAGAATCAATCAATTGTATTTTCAATGAATTCAGTCCAAAACTGCTGGAAAAAATCAATGCCTCCAAGGATGATATAGCCCTAGTTTTAAGTGGTGGAGGTGGTAAAGGTGCATATCAAGTTGGCGCCTATAAAGCAATTGTTGAAGATTCACGTTTTAAGATTTCAGGTATTTCTGGTACAAGTGTTGGAGCCTTAAATGCCGCTCTTTTCTGCGCCAAAGATATAAAAGACGCTGAAGCTATTTGGCAAAGTCTTACACCTGATGACATCTTATCACCTAGTGCAGACAGTGATTTTTCAGCCTCAGACCTTAAATTAGATAATTTTTCCTTAGCTGAAAAGCTAATTCTAAACGATATAAAAACTGAGAATATTTTCACCACAGAGTTTTTTAATGACAATGAATTTTTCTCAAGGGTAGGCCTATCAAAAATTATAAATGATACTAAAACACCACAGTTACTTGATATGACAAAGCCAATTTGTGCAATTTCTGCATTTAACCTTAATGATGCCATCCCTAATTACTTTGTTTTAAACGAATTATCAGATATAGATACGGAAAAGCTCTTACTCGCCTCTTCTGCTATACCATTAGTATTCGAATATGTAACATATAATTCAAAAAACTACTACGATGGAGGCTTCCCACTCTTTGGAAATAACCTTCCAATGTCTCCACTCTATAGCCTTGGATATCGAAAGTTCATCGTGATCCATACAGACTCTTCTAAAGACACCTATATGAATATAAACTCAATTAAGAGAAATCGAAAACTCTTAAATGAAGAGTACTTTGATGACGGCATATTCTTACATCTCTTCCCATCAAAATCACTTGGTGGTATTAGAGAGGGCACTCTAAACTTCGATGATAAATATATTGATGAGACAATAGCTCTTGGATATGAAGATACAAAAAATATTCTTCAAAGCTTTAATATTAATGAATTTAATATTGAAGAGAGCGAAATAAAGAATTATAATAGTTCTATTGAAAAACATATTTATAAGAATTCAACCTTTAGTAGCTATAATCGCCTTCTTGAAGGCCTGAATTCTTTATAAAGAAAGTGAGATATTATGGAAAACAATCTAACTGAAAGCGTTAAAAATGCATATGAAATGTGCGATTATATTGATGATAATAAAATAATAAAAGGCAACGATTTTCCACTTAGATTCAGCCTTCAACAGGAGTTTTTAAGTTTCCTACTCTTCCTCTCCTATATCAATGATGATTATAGTAGTGAAGAACAAAAATTCATCTTAGACACCTTGAATTTAAACATACCAAAAGAAAGAGCCTTAACACTTAGAACTCAGAGAGCCCTAAATGAAAATGGCTTTGCACTTAAGGTTCCATTCGTTCTTAAATGCTTTGTTTTATCTGATGCCGGCAAAAAGATAAGTAACGATAAATATAAATATAAGAAATCAAGAGCACTTGTTGAAACCTATAGAAACATAGGTCAATCTTATATCGCTCTTAATTCAACTAACACAGACGAAGAAATTCGCCTACTTACAAAGTATATTGGATTAATGGAGAACTTCTTAAAGACCTATGGTCTTCTTCATCCTGACCATAAAACTCAACCAGTAGTCTTAGAGGAGGAAGAAGAACTCTCAACAGAAGAGCTTTTAACAGAACTTAACTCTCTTACTGGTCTTAATAGTGTTAAACAAGAAGTTAATCAGTTAATTAACCTAATAAAGGTTCAAAAGCTTCGTGAAGAAAAGGGAATGAAAACCACAGCAACAAATAAACATCTAATCTTCTCTGGTAACCCAGGAAGTGGTAAAACAACTGTTGCAAGGCTTCTTGCTAAAGTTTATAAAAGCATCGGAGCCTGCACAAAGGGTCACTTAATCGAAGTTGACCGTTCCGGTTTAGTTAGTGGATATATTGGTCAGACTGCCTTAAAGGTTCAGGATGTTGTTGAAAGTGCACTCGGTGGAATTCTTTTTATCGATGAAGCCTATGCTCTAACAAACTACAAGGGTGAAGGTGACTTTGGTCAAGAAGCTGTTGATACCCTCCTTAAGTGTATGGAGGATCATCGAGACGATTTAATCGTAATCTGCGCTGGTTACACTGAACTAATGGTAGAATTTGTAAATTCAAACCCAGGTCTTAAGTCACGCTTCAGTAAGGTCATTGAATTTGAGGATTATACTGCAGAAGAAGAGATTGAAATTCTAATTTCTATGTGTAAAAAGCAAGACTATCAGCTCTCTGCTGACGCTCTAAAAACAGCCAAGGCCTTCTTTGAAGACAGAATTGCAAATAAAGATGATTCCTTTGCAAATGCTAGAGATGTAAGAAACTACCTGGAAAAGGGAATAATCAATCAGGCAAGCAGAATTGTTAATGACGAAAGCTTAAAAGGCACTGATGAAGCAAAAAGAGAAGTCCTTCTAAAAACTATAGAAGGACAGGATTTCGAAAATATTAAACTTTAATAATCATAATATGAAGAGGCAATTTTAAAACTTCTTTCATTTTCTTCTAAAGGCAGATTGCATGTATCTATTCCAGTAATATTTACAAATCTGCCTTTATTTATTTGAGTAATAAATCTGGTAATTAACTCTTCATCCCCTTGAACATAAGCCTCTACCGTTCCATCTGGCATATTTTTAACACTGCCAGTTAATCTAAATTCATCGGCTGCAGCCTTTGCTCTATACCTAAAACCAACACCTTGAACAGAACCGTAAAAGGTCAATTTTTTTCTAACAATAGCCATTTAAAGAACCTCACCTACTAAATCATAATCCTTAGCCTGTATAATCTCGACTCTAACAAAATCCCCTGAATCAAGTCTTCCATCATAATTCACAAAGACTAAACCATCAACATCTGGAGCGTCCATATAAGACCTTCCTACATAGATATTATCCTCTGGAATAAATCCTTCAATCATAACATCTAGTTCTCTTCCAACCTGTGCCTGTGCTTCATCAAAGGCAAGGCTCTGCTGAAGTTCCATTATTCTGTCTCTCCTGTCAGCCTTAACATCCTCATCAATTTGATTTTCAAGCTCAGCTGCTGGTGTGTTTTCTTCTTGAGAATATGTAAAGACACCAAGTCTTTTAAAATTCATCTCCCGAACGAATTCATACATTTCATCAAAATCATCTTCTGTTTCACCAGGAAATCCAGTAATAAGAGTTGTTCTAATAGCAATATCCGGAATATTGTCCTTTAGTTTTCCAACAATATCAACTAATTCCTGTTTATTAGTCCAACGTCCCATGCGACTTAAAATGTTATCAGATGCATGCTGAATAGGCATATCTATATAATGACAAACCTTTTTATTATCTCGAATTTCATAAATCAGTTCATCATAAATCTCTTCAGGATAACAATAAAGTAGCCTAATCCACTTAAGCCCCTCAATATTTGAAAGTTTATTTAGAAGAACATGTAATTTTTTTTCGCCGTATATATCACTACCGTAAAGTGTTGTTTCCTGGGCTACTAGAATAAGTTCTCTCGCACCATTTTCAACTAAGTGAGTAGCCTGAAGGAGTAATTCTGGCATTGGCACACTCCTATAGTGACCTTTAATCTCAGGAATAACACAATAGGTACAGCACTTGTCACAACCTTCAGCTATTTTTAAATAGGCCCTTGAACCACCTGAACTATGATCATCATAAACAACAGACTTCGGAAGGTAATTAACATCCTCTAAGTAAGTAGATTTTTCTATTTCACCCTTATTATCAAGTGTCTTCAAAATAGCCTCAGAAAGCTTCTCAACGGCCGTTGCACCAATAATAATATCAACCTCAGGAAGTTCTTCTAGGATTTCTTTATGGTATCTTTGCGCAAGACAACCACAAACAACCAAAAGCTTACAATTACCTTCTTTATATTCACCCATCTCAATTATAGAATTAATACTTTCTTCCTTAGCATCAGAAATAAAGCAACAAGTATTAATAACAATAACCTCAGCATCCTCTGGGTCAGAAACCAATTGAAAATCATAGTCCTGTAATCTAGAAATCATCATCTCACTGTCAACAAGGTTTTTATCACACCCAAGTGACATAAAAAATATATTCATCAGATTATTACCTTTCAACACTTTCCACACAGTTATTCATAAGCATTGCAATAGTCATTGGACCAACTCCACCTGGTACAGGTGTATAGGCACTACATACAGGAATAACAGATTCAAAATCAACATCTCCAGTAAGATGTCCATCTTCTTTTCTATGCATTCCTACATCGATAACTGTAGCTCCCTCTTTTACGTAAGAAGCATCAATCATCTCACGTTTTCCAATAGCAACAATCAAAATATCTGCTCTCTTACATACTTCTTTAATATTCTTAGTATGTGAATGACAAATTGTAACAGTTGCATTCTCTCTTAACATAAGCATACCCATTGGCTTACCAACAATGTTACTTCTACCAATAATTACACATTCCTTACCATCAATTTCAATATTACTTCTCTTTAATAATTCAATAATTCCAGCAGGAGTACATGACTTAAAGCCTTTTTCACCAATACTAAGTCTTCCAACACTTTCAGGATGGAATCCATCAACATCTTTATCAGGTGAAATTGCTCTAATTATCTTATCCTCATCAATTTGTTTAGGAAGAGGTAATTGAACAAGAATTCCATTAACCTCATCGTTCTTATTTAACTCATCAACAAGCTTTAAAAGCTCTTCCTCAGAAGTTGACTCTGGAAGCTCATATGATAATGACTTAATTCCAATATATTCACAAGCATTCTTTTTATTCTTAACATAAACCTGTGAAGCAGGATCCTCACCAACTAAAACAACAGCTAAACAAGGCTCAACTCCAGAAGCCTTCATCTTGCTAACCTTTTCCTTTAATTCATCTTTGATTTGTTTGGAAATTTCCTTTCCATTGATAATTGCAGCCATAGTACCCTCCTAAAATAATAAATGATAATTATAATTCAAAAATTCCTCCACCCACAAACTCTCTAAGAAGTGAGTTTTTAGGAATATATTCGCTATTAACTGTAAGGAAATAATCTAAGAACTTTAATAATCTCTTAGCCTCAGTATACTCAGGTCTGTCTTTAGGAATACCGAAAAGTACAGCCTCTGCATAAGGCTTAAGCACAGCCATTTCATATACAAGAGAAGAATTAAACATAACATCAGCATCCTCTTGATAAGGGAAGATATATAAATCTTCTCCCTTTCTAACAGAAGGCCATCTCTTAATTGTATCCTTAGCACTAATTCCTCTAGTACGGTTATCTCTAACCATTCTTCTAATAAGTCGTCCATCAGTTGTCGAAATACGATTGTGCTCATCAACATTTATCTGAGTTAAATCACTTATATAAATTTTAAACTTACTTTCCTTTGGAAGTGAGTAAGAAAGCTGATCATTTAAACAATGAATACCTTCAATAACGAGTACATCATTTTCTTCAAGTTGAATAAAATGACCATCATATTTTTTCTGACCTTTAATAAAGTCAAAGCGAGGAATCTCAACCTTTTCTCCATTTAAGAGCTTAGTCATATGCTCGTTAAAGAGCTTTGTATCAACAGCTTCCAGACATTCAAAATCATAATTTCCTTTTTCATCAACAGGAGTCTCAAACCTCTCCTTAAAATAGTTATCAACTCCAATTGGATGTGGTTTTAATCCAATTGTCTTTAATTGAACACTAAGTCTATGAGAAAATGTAGTTTTTCCAGAGGAAGAAGGACCTGCAATCATAACAAATTTAACATTTCCTCTCTCCTTAATCTGAGATGCAATCTCGGCAAGCTTCTTCTCCTGAAGTGCTTCAGAAACAAGAATTAAATCGTTAATCTTACCAGCTGAAATAACATCATTCAAGGCTCCAACTGTTCCAACACCCATGAGATTACTCCACTCAGTAGATTCCTTCAAGGTATTGAAAAGCTTTTCTCTCGGAACAAAGTTCTGTACAACCTCAGGTTTCCTTCTATTAGGCATGTTAATAAGGAAACCACCATTATATTTTTGCAAATCAAAATAATTAAGAATTCCTGTACTAGCCGGCATATATCCATAAAAATAATCCTGAAAACCAGCAAGTTCATAAATATTTGCACTAGAAACTCGTCTATATTTAAAGAGTTTCTTTTTCTCATACATCTTATAGCTATCAAAGAGCTTTCTAGCCTTATCAGTAGGAATTGAAAACTTCTCAAACTTAATATCAAGTCTAACTAATTTTCTCATTCCCTCCTTAACATCCTCGATAATTTCATCAGTAATTTCGAGTCCATCGACCTCACAATAAAGGCTATCACCAATAGAATATCTAACATAGATATCCTTAATATCATTCCTATAATTATCATAGAAACTCTTAAGCATTAAAAGAATCATTCCTCTGACATAGGTTCTGTGTCCTGCATCAGAACCAGTATCAACAAAGGTAACATCATATCCATCAGAAATCTTCTTATTAAGCTCGATTAACTTTGAACCCCTTTTTGCAAGAATAATATCATGCTGATAATCATCCTTAAAATCCTTTGCAACATCATAGTATGTTGAATTATCATCATACTCAACCTTTTTTCCATCTACACTAATAATCATATAATACCCCCTTCATCCATTTAAATTCAGACTAATGATTATTCATTAATCATTCCATTTTTTACCTTCTAATAAACCCTTATATTTCTTAAGCTCGTCAAGTTTTTTCTTTTGTAATTTCCCTTTTGACAAAGCATTATTTTCTTCCATAAGTCTCAAAATATTTTCAATTCTAACGATTTCTTTTTCAACAAAATCAATAAATACGTCATCTTTATTAATTAAAAAGTATCCCCCATACTCATATAAGAAATCCTTTGAAAATCCAGTATTTAAAGCAATATCTTCATATTCCTTCTTTAAATTATTTGTCTTATTAAACAAATTATTAGCATGAATAATATTATAAAATTTCCCACCATCAAAGACCATCTTTTCATAGTCAATCTCTATATTATTATCTAATAAAAATTCACGAACAAGAGCTTGATCTGATTGAGGTGAAAGCACAAATTCCTTTATAGAATGAGTAACACATAATTTAGCTTTTAGAATATCTCGAATAAGAATTCCACCCATTCCACTAATAATCACGCTATCTGCCTCGTTAGGTCTTAATTTTTCAAAACCATTTGAAAGTCTTAATTCAATTTTATCACTAAGACCATATTCATTAATATGTACAAGAGCCTTTTCTAAAGGTCCTTTATTTACATCCATTGCGATTGCACTTAAAGAAATATTATTCTGAATTAGATATATATCAGTAAATGCGTGGTCACAGCCAATGTCTGCAACCACGCCTTTTTCTTTAATCAAATCAGCAATAGATCGTAATCTTTTGCTTAATTCCAAAATATTAATTTCCTTTTGATAATAGTTATTAATCCAAATAGTCTTTAAGCTTTCTACTTCTACTTGGATGACGAAGCTTTCTTAATGCCTTAGCTTCAATCTGTCTAATTCTTTCTCTTGTTACCTTGAATTCCTTACCAACCTCTTCAAGAGTTCTTGCTCTTCCATCATCAAGACCAAATCTTAATGTAAGAACCTTTCTCTCTCTTTCAGTAAGTGTTCCAAGAACCTCAGAAAGCTGTTCCTTAAGTAATGTATATGCCGCAGATTCTGCTGGTACAGGAACATTATCATCCTGAATAAAATCTCCTAAGTGACTATCTTCCTCTTCACCAATAGGTGTCTCAAGTGAAACAGGTTCAAGAGAAATCTTCTGAATCTCACGAACTCTTTCAACCGGAAGATTCATCTGTTCAGCAATCTCCTCTGGATATGGCTCACGACCAAGTTCCTGGAGTAACTGTCTCTGAATTCTAACAAATTTATTTATGGTTTCAACCATATGAACAGGAATTCTTATTGTTCTAGCCTGATCAGCAATAGCTCTTGTAATAGCCTGTCTAATCCACCATGTAGCATATGTTGAGAACTTATAACCCTTCTTGTAATCAAACTTTTCAACAGCCTTAATAAGTCCTAAGTTACCTTCCTGAATCAAATCAAGGAAGAGCATTCCTCTACCAACATATCTCTTAGCAATACTAACTACAAGTCTAAGGTTAGCCTCTGCAAGCTGTTTCTTAGCAGTCTGATCACCATTTTCCATCCTTTTAGCAAGTTCAACCTCTTCTTCAGCTGAAAGAAGTGGAACACGACCAATTTCCTTAAGATACATTCTAACTGGGTCTTCAATACTAACACCATCTGGAATACTTAAATCAATATTCTCAAGGTCTTCTTCCATACCCTCTTCATCATCATCCATCTCAAGAAGCATATCGTCCTGCATATCAGAATCAACCATACGAAGAACATCTATACCATTTTTCTCAAGATACTCAATAACATGCTCAATTCTCTCAGGCGTAAGGTCTGTTACATCTCTATAAAAACTATTGATTTCCTGAAGTCCAACCACATTCTTCTGTGATTTAGCATAGGTAACAAGTCTATTAAGCTCTTCAATAACCTTATTAGGATCTGCAAAACAATCTGGAGCAGCTGGTTCAATAGGAATGGCTGAAAGTTCAGCAATGCTGATTTCAACAGTCTCTTCTTCCTCAGAATTCTTTTCATCTTCCTTGGTTTCAGAAACTTCTTCAGACACCTTTTCTTGAACAACCTCTTCAATATTCTCAACTTCTTCTACATCACCATTTTCTTCAACCTCTTCAACCTTCTTCTTTCTTGTTGAAGTCTTCTTAGTAGTTGATTTAGAAGCTTTTGCTGTTGATGTCTTTTTGCTAGTAGCCTTTTTAGTTGTCTTCTTCTCTTCTACGACTTCCTCTACAGCCTCTTCATCAGCCTTCTTTGAAGCACTCTTCTTTGAAGCAGTTTTTGTTGTCTTAGTAGCACTCGCTGCTTTTGTAGTCTTAGTTGCTTTTGTATCCTTTGTAGCTTTTGTATCCTTTGTAGACTTTGTAGATTTTTTAGCCTTTGGCTTCTCTTCTTCTACCTCTTCATCTTTAGCCTTTTTAGTAGTCTTTGCTTTAGTAGTCTTAGCCTTATCTGCAGTCTTTGTAGTCTTAGAAGTTTTAGATTTAGCCTTTGTCTTTGGCGTAGCCTCTTCTTTAACCTCTTCAGGCTCGGTCTTTTTTCTAGTCCTTCTGGTTGTCTTCTTTACCTCTTTAACTTCAGTCTCATCTTTTACATTTTCATCTACATTTTTCTTTCTCGAAGCCATAAAAATTCCTCCTTAAAATCACCTACGTATAAAATAAGTAGCATCCTAGACATGTAACTTATATTATACCTTAATTGCATCGGGTTTCTCAAGCTTTTTCTTTAAAGCTGCTAATTCAGTAATCTTGTTTACATCAGTAAGATTTTTCATTTGGTGACTTACCGAATTTCTTTTAATAAGAGTAACCATTTCATTCAATGCAACCTCACGTTCCGCTCTAGGAAGCTCAAAATCAAAGTCTGTTTGAAGCATAGACGAAACTCGTTGTTGCATAGCTGCATCTTCATACTCACCAATAATCGATGCCGGGTTAAGCTTATTTGCTTCAAGCTGTTCAAAGATTTTTTTAGCGACCTCCCTATATTCTTCGTCAACAAAATCATCATAGCCAATCCACTTAGATATTCTTCCATAATCCTCAGGTTCTTTTAAGAGCCATGACAAAACCAATGCATAAGCCTTGTTTATTCCAGTTAACTTATGATTCTTTTGTTCATACTGCTTAATGTTTTCCTGCCTTTTTTCAGACCGGCTAACCATTCCAGCATTTGACTGCCTAATGCTTCTAACATTATTCTTCAAAATGCCTTCATCGATAGAATAACGGACACTTGCCGATTTAATATATGACTCTCCAACCACTTCATCATTTAAATCTGCAATTAAATGAGCAACCTTCTTAATGAAATTGGCCCTTTCATCAGGATCACTCATTCTGTATCTCTTCTTTGCATACTCACATTCAAAGAAGAATCCATTCATGGCGTCATCAATTCTCTTTTTGAATTCATCACTGCCTAGGTTTTTAATGAATTCATCAGGATCCTTATAAGGCTCCATATTGATAACGCGAGGAGAAAGACCTGCACTTCTCAGAATAGGGATTCCCCTGATTGCTGCCTTTTGACCAGCATCATCACTATCATAGGTTAGATAAACATTATCCGCATATCTTTTAATCTCCCTTGCCTGCTCTTCAGTAAGAGCCGTTCCAAGACTTGCTACTGCGGTTGTAAATCCAGCCTGATGTAAGGAAATCACATCCATATAGCCTTCACAAAGAATAAAGTAATTCTCTTTAGACTTTCTCGCAAAATTCATTGCAAACAAGTTTTTTCTCTTAGAAAAAACATCATTTTCCAATGAATTAAGGTATTTAGGTTTAGCGTCTGACATGACTCTTCCCCCAAAACCTATAACATGGTTACTTCTGTCAAAAATAGGAAACATAACACGATTCCAAAAAATCCCATATACCTTGTTACCATCTTTTTTAAAAAGTTTGCTCTCCATTAAAATTCCATCATCATAACCCTTCTCTTTAAGGATTTCATATAACTGTGTTGAATTTTGAGGAGCAAAACCTAATCCAAAATGAATGATGGTCTCATCTGTTAGACCTCTGTCCCGTAGGTATTTGTAACCGTAATATCCATCCTTACTTTTGAGACATCTATAAAAATAAGTTGCCGCCTGTTTATTAATCTCGAACAACTTATTTTTTTTATCATTAAACTTCTTAGCAGACTCAGAATTCATCCTATCTTCACCTTGAACTCCGGCCTTTTCGCCAAGATAATTAATAGCTTCTGAATATGACATATTATCATATTCCATTAGAAATGTAATTACATTTCCAGAAGCATTGCATCCAAAACATTTATAAATCTGGAGATCAGGATTTACGCTAAAAGAAGGTGTCTTTTCATTATGAAACGGACAAAGTCCCATAAAACTTCTACCACTTCTTTTTAGATTAACATAAGAACCAATCACATCAACAATATCTGTTCTGGATAAGATTTCATCTTTTTGTTGGGGTGTAAACCACATTTTAATCCCTCCAAAAGCTTTTTCTATTATATTATACCACAAATAGAAAAAACGTGAATTCCTATAAACTCCAAGCCTTAGGAATCATCAAATCTTTATACAAATTAACAACATAATTATCGCTCATACATGCAATGAAATCGCAAACTGCTCTTTCCTTAGACTCACCCTCATCAATAAGTCCTGTAAATTCATCGCTCATTTCATTAGTATGTTCATAATAATAATTATATAAATGCTTAATTAAAATCTCAACCTTCTTTTCCTCGCCCTTCGCTAAAGGATTAGTATATACATTCTTAAATAAATACTTCCTTAAGCCAAAGAATGCTTCTTTAATTGGATCAGAAAGTCCAATACAATCATTCTTTTCACTATGGGTAATCATATCATGAACAAGTGTGTTAAGTCTTTGTTTGTAGCTATTTCCAAGAACACTCGTAAATTCAGATGGAAGACTCTCTTCCGTTAAAATTCCAGCCCTAATTGAATCATCAATATCTGAATTTATATATGAAATCTTATCAGAAAGTCTAACAATTTGACCTTCTAGAGTTGCAGGAAGTAATTCCATCTCATGATTTAAGATTCCATCCTTAACTTCAAAAGTTAGATTTAAGCCTTTCCCGTTCTTTTCAAGCTTTTCAACCACTCGGACACTTTGTTCATTGTGTTTAAAGGCTGGAAGATTATGTTCAGCCATTATTGTAGTAAGAGCCCTCTCTCCAGCATGCCCAAAAGGTGTATGTCCAAGATCATGACCAAGTGCAATCGCCTCGGTTAAATCCTCATTAAGCCTAAGTGCTCTTGCAATAGTCCTTGCATTCTGAGCAACCTCAAGTGTATGAGTCATCCTTGTACGATAGTGATCTCCCTCTGGAAGAAGATAAACCTGTGTCTTTTGTTTAAGGCGCCTAAATGCCTTAGAATGAAGAATTCTGTCTCTGTCTCTTTGATAATCAGTTCTAATATCACATTTAACTTCATCAATTTCTCTTCCGCGACTTTCATCAGCAAAAGATGCTTTTTCAGATAAGATTAAATGTTCTCTTTTTTCCTGTCTTTCTCTGATAGTAATATCTTCATTGAAATCTACCATGGTTCATCCTCCCTTCAGCGATAGAGTTGATACGTCAAGACTCGCTCGCGAGTCTTGCGCGCCGGATTCGGGTCTGCTTCAGCAGACAAATTCCTGTCCGAATCCGTGCGCATCCTCGCGGAGCGTTTAACTCAGTCGGAGCTTGTACCCCGACTGAGTATAGTTTGTCA
>JAILNN010000232.1 GCA_024691565.1 Lachnospiraceae bacterium
GCTCTCAAAAAAGTTAAGTGTATATTTACATTTTCTACTTGCAAGTTAAGTTAGACTGTGCTATAATACATTCAGAGGTCATCAATATCCCCTACAAGTAAACCTACCCCCCTGCTTTATGGCTTAGGCCATTAAAGCGAGGTTTACTTGTTTTTTATTTACACTTTATAAACTTTAATAGACAATAATTTTAAGGTATAATTTTCCATAAAAGAATTTTGAAAGGATTTAATTATGAAAAATTTTTCACCATTATTTGGAACAATAATAAAAGAATCTAGAAAAAAAGCTGGTCTTTCCCAGCTTGAGCTTTCAAAAAAAATGAAGGTCACAAGAAATACTGTAATCAACTGGGAAGCCGATAAATATAAACCAGAGCACGACCTGATTCCGAAGCTATGTAAAATTTTAAGCATTTCTCCAAACCTGCTTTATGATTTTTCAGCGATTGAAGGTCTCGAAAATTTTGAAAATGAAAATAAAGAAGATTTAACTCTTTTTAGAGAGTTCTCTTCTCTCTCATCCTCTGGTAAACGTGTGGTTTCAGCCCTTATTTATGCAATGCTCGCAGAAGAAGGTGTAACTAAAAATAATGCACTCTCAACCCAAAACATTAATAAAAATAATGCTGAAAAACTTCGCTGTTTTGAGCTTCACTACACTTCTGCTGCCGCTGGAACAGGTTTTGACTACTCCGACGAAAAGCCAGGAAGCATTTTACTTAAAGAAAATCCTAGAAATGCCAATGCTGACGCAGTAATCGCGGTCCATGGAGATAGCATGCTTCCAGCTTACCACGATGGAGACTATGTTTACGTTAAATATACAAACTCAGTCTATCCAGGCGAAGACGTAATTTGCCGAACTCCAGACGGACAGGTAATAAAAAGGGTTACTGCAGACTACGGTTTACAATCAGTAAACCCAGCCCTTCCTTATGATGAAACCTATTCAAAAGAAAGTATACAGCTACTCGGAAGAGTAATTGGAATCGTGAACCCACTTGAATTTCCGGAGGATTGATTGCCATGCAAAATTTAACTAACCATTTTGAAAAAAAATATGTTAAAGTTACTTCAGACTTTGACTCCACTGGATTCATGCAACCAAAGGCAATAATCTGGGATGATGGTCGAGTCTTTAAAATCGATTCAGTAACCGACTTTAGGCCAGCATCCGCCCTAGGAGTCAATCTAAATGCAGACTCTTACACAGTAGTAATTAAAGGCGAAGAAAAACATATATTCTTTGAACGAAGCGACCCACTCTTCTCAAGTAGATTCGGTCGCTGGTTTGTTCTATCCTGAAACTTCGCCACCCCAGCGTCCCAGCGCAAAACCCTGAGTTTTGCGCCAGTTTTCGCACCACAAATAACATGGAGGGTAACATGGAAGATAAAATGGACAACAAACATATCTACATAGCAATAGACCTAAAATCATTTTATGCCTCCGTAGAATGTGTCGAGCGCTCGCTTGACCCTCTAACAACAAACCTAGTAGTAGCAGACTCTTCAAGAACCTCAAAGACAATCTGTCTTGCAGTCTCCCCTTCCCTTAAGGCTTATGGAATACCAGGAAGACCAAGACTATTTGAGGTTATTCGTGATGTCGAAAAAATCAATAAAGAGCGACTTTCTGTAGCCCTAAGTAGTGGTAAACTAAAGTGTAGTAAAAAAGAAGATGCAACCTTTACATCATCTTCCTTTGATGCCAATGCACTTAAAAAGGATCCAACTCTTGAGCTATCTTATATCACTGCTCCACCTCAGATGCTTCTCTACGAACAATACAGCACCAAAATCTATTCAATCTATATGAAATATGTTGCACCTGAGGATATCCATGTCTACTCTGTAGACGAAGTATTTATGGATGTTACACACTACCTGAATACTTATTCAATGACACCTCATGAGCTAGCAATGACAATGATTAGAGAAGTCCTCTACACAACCGGAATCACGGCAACAGCAGGAATTGGAACAAATCTCTATCTTGCAAAGGTCGCAATGGATATCGTTGCAAAGCATGTTCCAGCAGATAAAGATGGAGTAAGAATTGCAGAACTCGATGAAATGAGCTACCGAAGGCTCCTTTGGACACATCGCCCACTAACCGACTTTTGGAGAGTCGGCAGAGGGATCAGTCGTAAACTCGAATCCTATGGAATGTATACAATGGGTGATGTTGCAAGATGTTCCATCGGTTCCTCAACCGATATTTACAACGAAGACCTGCTCTACAAGCTCTTCGGAATCAATGCAGAACTCCTAATTGACCACGCCTGGGGATATGAACCAGTCGAAATAAAGGATATAAAGTCCTACCGTCCTGTGCGTAATAGCATCAGCTCAGGACAGGTTCTTGAAGCTCCCTATGTTTTCGAAAAAGGAAGGTTAATAGTTCGAGAAATGGTCGAACTACTCGTCCTCGATTTAGTTAAGAAAAATCTTGTAACAAACCAGTTAGTCCTCACAATAGGCTACGACAGAGAAAGCCTTAGCAAGGCAAATGAAGAAAAATATAAATATACAGGACCAACCACCCTAGATCACTACGGAAGACTTATCCCAAAGCATGCACATGGAACCGCAAACTTAGATGGATATTCAAGCTCAACCTGGAAGATAATGGACGCAGTAATAAAGCTCTACAATGAAATTGTAGATGAACACCTTTTAATAAGACGAATAAATATTTCAGCCTGTAATGTAATCCTGGAAGAAAACCTCCCAGAAAAGGCGCCTGTTCAGTTAAACCTATTTACTGATTTCCCTGAGCTAGATGAAGAGGCCTACACTTCCAAACAAAAAGAAGAACAAGAAAAAAGACTTCAAAATGCAATGCTTGAAATTCAAGGACGCTTTGGTAAAAATGCAATACTAAAGGGTACAAACCTAGAAGAAGGTGCAACCACAATCAAGAGAAACGCTCAAATAGGTGGCCACAGAGCTTAATGCGAGAAAAAAAAACAAAAATTCTCAGACAGCCGTCCACAAAAGCTTAATGCCAAAAAAAACATATAGGCACAATGAGGTGAAAAATGTATAACCAAAATAACGATATAAAAAGCTACGAAGATATAATTAATCTTCCACATCCAACTTCAAAAAAACATAAATCCATGAGTATCCATGATAGAGCTGCGCAGTTTTCACCTTTCGCTGCCCTCTCAGGCTACGAAGAAATGGTTTCAGAAGCAGGACGACTAACCAAAGAAAAGAAGGAACTCTCCGACTCCGAAAAAGCAATTCTAGATAGAAAAATTAACCTTCTAAAAGAGATAATTAATTCAAAAAATACACCAGAAGTAACTGTCACCTACTTCCTTCCAGACCCCCTAAAATCAGGAGGTTCCTATGAAACCTTTACTGGTAAAATCAAAAAAATTGACGATATAAAAAGAACCGTCAATTTCTTTGATAATAAAATATATTTTGATGATATTATTGATATATCTGGTGAGGATGTAGATGTAATCGATGAATGGACTACCTAACAACCCCCTCTAAAAGCCTTGTATCAAAGGCCAAGCATCAACCTGGAAGGACGAACATCAACCTAACAATATTCCTCAAACTTCTCCACAGACATAGGTCTTGCAAAATAGAATCCTTGGAATGATTTGCATCCCATCTTAACAAGCTTATCTAACTGCTCTTTTGTCTCAACTCCTTCAGTAATAACCTTAAGTTCAAGACATCCAGACATTGAAATCATTGAATTTAAAATCTGCTCGCTCTTTTTCTTATTATCAGATTCCTTTAAGAACTCTCTATCAATCTTAATAACGTCAGCATTGATATCCTTCAAAAGACTAAGTGAAGAAAAACCCTTTCCAAAGTCATCTATTTCAATATCGAACCCATAATCATGAAGCTGATTAACAACAGATATCTGTTTAGCAGAATCATTCATAATCACAGATTCAGTAATTTCAAGCTTTAGCTTACTCTTATCAATTTGGTACTTTTCAACCAAACCAACAAAGAACTCAAAAATATCAACGTAGAAGAAATCTTTTGGAGAAATATTAACAGAAATATATAAATCCTTCCTGCTTGTATTCTCCCATTTTTTAATCAATTTAACACTTTCTTCCCAAACATATTTATCTAATTCAGTAATCAAATTTGATTTTTCAAGTATACCAATAAAACTTGCTGGCTGGATAACTTCACCATCTTCTTTAACCCACCTTGCTAAAGCTTCTGCACCTTGAATCTTACCATTCTCAGAAACCTGCGGCTGAAGATAAATTTTAATCTGATGATTTTTAAGTGCATCACTAAAGGTACCTACAATATCTTGTTCATGAAGAACTTCATCCATAATTGACTTATTAAAATAGCAATATGGAATCAAAAGATCTGAATAAATCTTATTAAGCGCAAGCATACATCTATCAAAAATAACAGAAACAGCTAATCCCTTTTCATCAATAACATAGATACCTGCCTGCACAACAATGTTGTAATTCTTACCCTCGATTATGTCATCCAAGTATTCAAAACCAGACATAATCATATCTTCATTAAACTCACTTTTCGGAAGAATAATAACAAAATTATCTCGATTTAACCTGGCAGCAATTCCTCTTGGAGTGCACTTTGTCGTCATAACATTTGCCATAAAAATCAAAATCTCATTACTCTTCTGTCTTCCAAACATTTCAGTAAGAACCTTAAATCTACGAATGTTGTAGACAACAGCAACAAACTGTTCATTCGGATTCTCACGTAAAAGCTTCTCACCATTTCTAAAGAAGCCCTCTCGGTTGAAAATACCAGTAAGATAATCATACATCGAGATTTCATTTTCCTTGTCAAAGCTAGTTTTATCAACTCCCGGTTCTCTGTTAATTCCCTTAGAAACTGTAATACACTCAAGAGCATATCTAACAGGTGTC